>CAZNOE010000582.1:0-4264 GCA_964574525.1 uncultured Bifidobacteriaceae bacterium | reverse complement strand
AGCCAGCGGAGCGAGTCGGGCAAAATCGAGCCGCCGTGTTTCCCGTTGTGCGCGCCGTCGCCGAAGACAAACTTGTGATCGTATTTGGCAAATTTCAGCGCCGCCGCCATTTCCTGATTGGCCAGCGGCCAGTTGCCGTGTTCGTTGTCGAGATCGTTCGCGCCGTCCTGGAGGAACGCGCGGATCGGTTTCGGCGGGGTCTTGCGGATGAGCGCGGGATAAACGTGTCCGCCGCGGATGTTGGTGAAGCTGCCGACGTGACTGAGGACTTTGCGAAACGCATCGGGCCGTTGCCAGGCGACGGTCCAGGCGCAGATGCCGCCGGAACTGATGCCGCAAATCGCGCGGCTGCCGGCGTCGTCGGCCAGATTATTTTTCTTCGCGACCTCCGGCAGAATTTCCTCCAAAAGAAACCGCGCGTATTGGTCGCTCAACGTGTCGTATTCGAAGCCGCGGTTCTTGACCGCCGGTTTGCCGGATTCGGTGGAAGGAATTTCGCCCGGATTGATGAAGATGCCGATGGTGACGGGCATTTCCTTTTTGTGAATGAGATTGTCGAAAACAACGGGCACACGGAACTGGCCATCGGCTTTCACATAATTGCCGCCGTCTTGAAAAACCATCACGCAGGCCGGCTTGGCGGCATCGTACTGGGCCGGGACATAGACCCAATAATCGCGCACGGTGCCGGGGAAGATTTTGCTGGTCCACTTGTGTTGCGTGACCGTGCCGCGCGGGACGCCATTTTGCGGCAGGGAATCCGGGCCAAGTTGGTAATCATCAATTGCGAGGGCGGCGAGCGGAAGAGAGAGCAGTATCCAAATCACGATGGAAATAGATGACGAATGCCTTGGCCAAGCGGACCCACCCCCAACCCCTCCAAGGAGGGGAGCGGCGCACAATGGATTGTTCCCCTCCTGGGAGGGGTCAGGGGTGGGTCTGACGGTGTGGCTTTTCATGGCGCGAATAGTGGGGGTTTTGTCCCGGCTGTCAAAGTCAAACCCCGGAAGGACGAGTTACACGAGTCCCCAATCCTTTCGAAGACAAGTCAGGGACTCGTGTAACTCGTCCTTCCGGGCGCCGGCCTCCGGCGCAGCACGTGCTGAGATTGTCTTGGAAACGCGCCGGATCGGAGATCGGCGCTCCACTAACGTTGGCCGTGTGCGCGCGCGGCAGTCAGGACTTTGATCAGTTGGTTCAGTTGTGCCCGGGTGTGCTCGCTCGAAATCACGAAGCGAAAATGGCCGTTGGGCGGACCTCCGGGATATTTAGTGAGCGGCGGAAAGATTCGCGCCGCGAGCAACCGCCGTTTCAAAAGCGCCGCTTCACGTTTGCCGCGTGGGATGAACGGAATGATCGGGCCGGGCGCGTCGGGCAAGGGCAGGCCGGCTTTTCGCAAGGCGCGCTTGACATGGTTGCTGTTGTCCACGAGACGGCGACGAAGGCTCTTGTCGCCGCGCAGTGTATCAATGGCGCGCATCGCTCCGGCGGCCAGGGGCAAGGGCAGGGGAGTGCTGCCGGTGAATATGCGGCTGCGCTCCACGAGCTTCGCGCGCAACGCCCGCGAGCACAACACCGCGCCGCCGTAAACGCCAAACGCTTTGCTCAACGTGACGTTTTGCACGACGCGGCCGCCGCGGACGCCTTCGATTTCCACCGCGCCTTTGCCGGTCGCGCCGACCGTGCCGCCGCCATGGGCATCGTCCACGACGAGGAGGCCATCGCGCGGGAGAAGTTTGAGATAGGCTTTGAGCGGGGCCACGGCGCCATCGCGCGCGAACATTCCGTCCGTGAGCACGATCGGTCGCGCGCCGCGGCCGCAGCGTTGCAGTGTGCGCGCGAAATCCTCCACGTCGCGGTGCTTGAACTTGAGCACGGGGCAATCGAGGAACTGCACGGCGTCTTGGAGGGAGATGTGCGCGCGTTCGTCGAGGAGCGCGTGGGAGAACTGGCCGGCGAGGGATTGCGCGACGACGAAATTGGTGACGTAGCCGCCGCTGGTGAGCAGGGCCGCTTCCGCGCCGAAGAATTTTTTGATTTTGTTTTCGAGTTGCCGGAACAGCACGTGGTTGCCGGTGGTGAGGCGCGACGCGGCGACGTTCAATCCAAAGCGCCGCAACCCTTCGCGTATGGCCTCATGCACATCGGGATGACTGGCGAGCCGGAAATAATCGCAACCGCTGAAATAGGAGAACGTGCGTCTGCGATGACGGATGTAAGTGCGGTTGACCTGCTGGAGAGGTTCGGCTTCGCTCATGGCGGCTGACTGTAGCAAACCGACCTGGAGCGGCGCGAGAATTCTCTGGTTAACGTGCCCGTCGGGAGGGACGACTACGTTAAAACGCTTCAAACGTCTTCGCGGAACGATGCAGTTGGATTGGGGGAGCGCGCGCCTCCGGCGTGCGATGTTCGGCGTCGCGCCGAACATACTCGTCCAACTAGATTTTTCCCACTCTTTGGTGCGGGAAAAATTGGAGGGTGGAAGTCGTTGCCGGGACGGCAACGACAGCCCGCGTGACGCGGGCGCTCCTCTTTGAACTGAATCGTTCCGGCTTAGTTGTTGGGAATTGTCCCTGCGGCCCAATGCGCGAGCCGGCGGAGGATTTCCCAATTGTCCTGGCCGTTGACGGTCACGCCAGCGATGCCCTTGTCACTGAGCGCGTCGTTGCTGAGCCAGCCGGCATCGGTGACCACCGCTACGTGGCCGCGGCCCGGCTCGGCCACCGCGAGCAGCGCGCCCGGAGTGTCGCGCGGGCCGTTCAGCGGCTTTTGCGCGAGATCGTTGAGAATGAGCGGACGCGGCTTCGCGGAATGGCCCGGCGTGATGAGCACGAGGTTGCCGGTGTAATAACCCCAGCGCAATCCACCGATGACGGGCGTCTCGCGCGGCAGCACGAGTTTCTTCACGTCGGTGTAGAGGTTGGTGAACTGGAGGCCGAAGCGCAGGAGGAGTTTGTTCATGTCCGCAATCTCCAGGTTGTGGTTCTCCTGATTGCCCATGACGATCAGCCCGCCGCCTTGCTCGACGTAGCGGGTGAGCGTCCGAATGGCCGCCGCGGTGACGTGCGGGGGCGGCGGGTTCGTGCCGACGGCCTTGTCGCTCGGATTGGCGATGAGCAACACGTTGACCCCGGCGAGGGTTTGCGCGTTGAGCGGCTGGCTGTGAACGCGCACATCGAATTCATCGCGGAGTCGCGTGAGGATCTCTTTGTATGTACCGTCGGGCAGGTAACGAGCCTCGCCGAGGGCGTTGTAGTAACGGCTGTAGAGGAGGGCCGGTTTTTTTGCGGGCGAATCGGCGGCGGCCAGATCACTGGCGCACGGTGACAACAGAAACAAAGTGAGCAGAAGAACGTAGGCTGTGGAGAATCGCAGCTTCATACGGACACTTCTACACCGTTCAACAGGCTCAAGGCAATTGCGCAGATGGGGAAACAGAACCCTGCCTATGAACCTGACTCCGGTAGGGACATCGCGCTGCGATGTCCGCGAGGAAGGAGGAAAATTCAGCGGCCCGGATTACCAATTGCCAGACGAACCAACGAAGTTCCGCGAGCGACAATGTAGGGCACCCGATAGAACGGTTATCAGGTTGGGCGACCCTGGATTTCAGCGACGAGGCGGAACTCGCGCAGTTGCGCCGGCTGCATGAGACGTTGCAACTGGAAATCATCGCCGTGCCTCGAATCGCTGAATCGCCTGCGGGAAAGTCCCGATTACGAGCTTTGCCAACTCAGCGAGCGGAAACCCGGCGTGCTGGACGAACTGGCGGCGCAAAGAAAGACGCTGCTGGAAAAGGAAAGCGGGAGTTGCAACAACAAGCGGACAAGCTCGCGGAGGAGATCAAGGAATTGTCGGGGCAAGAGCCAACGGGCATCAGTTAACGGCGGTGTTTCCCCTCGTGCGACCGGCGGGCTTCATTGCCGGAAGCGATACGGCCAAAACTTTTTCGATTGTGCCTCGCGCACTCCGGTCTGATACGTTTGCGCCGCAATCGTGAATCGGCCCCGATGAACAACTCGAATTCAGAAGTCAGCGGTCAGCGGTCGGATTCCGGCACACTCGCGTCGCTCCGAGGTTTCTGGTGTCTCTTCGTCACGCAATTCCAGGGCGCGTTCAGCGACAATGTCTTTAAGTTCCTCGTCACGTTTCTGATTATCGCGCAACTGCCGGCGGGCCAGCGCGACCGGCTCGTGCCGCTGGTCGGGGCGCTGTTCGCCCTGCCGTTCATCCTCTTCTCGATGGCGGGCGGTTACCTCGCGGA
>CAZNOE010000581.1:0-4266 GCA_964574525.1 uncultured Bifidobacteriaceae bacterium | reverse complement strand
TTTCTTATTTCAGCTTTTCCCCGGCTTATCGCACCACCATGCTCGTAAACGGCCATACCGTCGCCTGGAGGTAAACCAGCAGCCCCATCAGCCCCGCCAGAGCGATGCTGTGAAAAAAAACGTAGCGCAGAATATCACCCTCATGGCCATACCAATTCGTCGCCGTGCTCGCGACCACAATGCTCTGCGCATCCACCATCTTGCCCATGACGCCGCCCGAACTATTGGCCGCGCCCATCAACACGGGACTGATCCCCGTCTGTTCGGCCGTGATCTTCTGCAAGCTGCCGAATAAAACATTCGAAGCCGTGTCCGATCCCGTCAACGCCACGCCCAACCAGCCCAACAACGTGCCGAAAAACGGATAGAGGGATCCCGTTCTCGCCAGCGCCAAGCCGAGCGTCGCGTCCGTGCCTGAATAGCGCGTCACATAACCGAGCGCGAGCATCGCAGCGATGGTGATGAGCGAATACCGCACCCGAACGAGCGTGTCCCAATAACTTTTCGCCAGTTCTCTGGGCCGAAAACCCATGATCCATCCTGCGAGCAGTGAGGCGAACAGGATTCCCGTGCCGGTCGCTGAGAGCCAGTTAAGTTTGAACACCGCTTCCTCCGGTGGCGTGGGTTTGGCCATGGTCGGCACAGGCACGATGGGTGGCGTGCGGACGATGATGTTGTGCAGGCCCGGGACGGGAAAGGCGGGCGCCGAGACATTGTTAAGCTGCTTCTTTACCGCCGGGACGCCCCACGCGAAGACAAGCACGCTCAATAAAATCCACGGCAGCCAGGCGGCGCGGAGTTTCGCGGGAGAGATCGCGGCGGTAGTCGGCCTTGGTTCTCCTTTTGCGGAAGGTGCGTGAAAACTGGTTTCTTTCGGTCGCCAGAATTTCAAGAGCACAACCGTCGCCACGATTGAGCACACTGAGGCGACAATGTCCACGAGCCACGGCCCGTGAAAGTTAGAAACCAGAAATTGCGGCACCGCGAATGCCACGCCCGCGGTCAAGGCCGCCGGCCAGACGCCGATCATGCCGCGCCAGCCGGCCATAGCCCACACGACCCAGAACGGCACGATGAGCGAGAAGAAGGGTAATTGCCGTCCTACCATTTGCGAGAGAGCGTGCAGCATTTTATCATCGCCGCCCAGGACACTGTTGAGCGCGATGATGGGTGTGCCCAACGCTCCGAACGCCACTGGGGCTGTGTTCGCGATGAGCGAAAGCCCGGAGGCTTGCAGCGGTTTGAAACCCAGACCGATGAGCATGGCCGCGGTCACGGCCACCGGCGTTCCGAATCCCGCCGCTCCTTCGAAGAACGCGCCGAAAGAAAATGCGATGAGGATGACCTGGATGCGCGGGTCGGGCGCAAGCTGGCCCAGGCTCTGGCGAAGAACATCGAAGAGTCCGCTCTTGACCGTGAGGCCGTAGAGAAAAATAAGGTTCAGAATGATCCAACCGATGGGAAACAGGCCGTAAGCCGCGCCGAAAGCCGTCGCCGCGAACGCTGCCTTGGCCGGCATGGCGTAAGCGAACAGGGCGATGGCCAGCGCAATCGTCAATCCCAGCAGAGCCGCCAAGTGGATGCGGATTTTCAGCAGCGCAATCGCGCCGAGCAGCACAACCACTGGCACGGCAGCGACAATGGTGGTCAGCAGGACGTTGCCGAGGGGGTTGTAATTCTGCGCCCAGGTCATGCGAAGTTCAGCCGGCGCAATTCTTCCCCCACCACGCGAGATAACGCGCGCTGCCCTGGCTCACGGGCAGCACGCCGAATTCTGCGGTGTCGTAAGGATGGAGTTTGAGGATGAGTTTCTCCAGCGCCGCGAGACGTGTGCGCGTTGTCTTCAAGATCGTCAGCACTTCCGTGCGCGTTTCCATTTTGCGCTGTCATAAAGGGGCCATTCCTTTATGACCCCTTTGCGGGCCGAGCGTGTAGAACGGCGCTTCGTGACACCATTCGAGTTGCTTGGCCGTGTTTTCCTCGATCGTGTGCATGAGCGACCGACGATAATTCGGTTCAACTTGCGCAAAGCTTTTCAAATTCAACTCGCGCGAAAGTTTTCTGCGAACTCGGCAATTGGCGTTGTTTCATATTTGATCAGCCGCGGTTGCCAGCTTCGCTTTGGCTCCAACTCATTCCGGTCGCATGCGCGGCTGGGTCAGGGGTTTGGCGTTTCCGAAGCAACTGGGGAAAAGAATTCATCCACGCGCGGCTTACCTGTCAGATAACCGAGTGAGGCGAGGAACGCATCGGCGTGCTTCAGAGTGGCGCGGAAGAATTTATTGTCGTTGCGGCCGTAATTGAAGAAGCCATGGGTTTGATCATCGTAGCCAACCACTTCGCACCGATTCCCGGCCTTCTTCATCTTTTCAGCGAACATTTCCATCTGGAAAAATGGTACCGAGGTGTCAGCCCTGCCGTGAAAAATGATCGTGGGCGGGGCCCCGGCTTTCACCTGATGTGCGGGTGAGAGCGCCACGGGTTCCGCGCCCAATCGCTCGCTGGTAAAGAAGGAAGCAGCAAATGCCTCCAGTTCCTTTCCATCCAGCGGCGCCAGCACGAGAGCTGGATTGAAAAGCACAAGGGCGTTCGGAGCGGAGCTGACGGTCTTGTCTTCAAGCTCGTCCTCAAAGCCCGCGACAACCGCTGCGGCAGTGGCGAGATGCCCGCCTGATGAACCACCCGCCGCGACGATTCGCTTTGGGTCAATGCCCAGGCGCTTCGCATTGGTGCGCACCCAGCGAATCGCAGACTTGGCGTCGGCGACGCATTGTACCGGCTTCGCACCGTGCCGAGATCCCACTCGAAAGTCGGCAGCGATGGCCACCATGCCGCGCGAGGCAAAGTACCGGCACTGTTGCTCGAACTGCTTGGGCGAGCCACCCATCCAGCCGCCTCCGAAGAAGAAAACAATCGCCGCTCGCGAATCAGCGGCCTTGTGCTGCTCCGGTGCAAAGATGAAAAGCTGGAGCTCGGTGTTGCCGATCTTCTTGTAAACTTCTGCCCGCGCGCCTTCAAGTTTCGGCGGGTACGCAGAGTTGCCTTCGGGACGCTCCGCGCCAGCGGCGTCCACCGCAAGCAGCGAAAGAAGGAGGAGGGTGTCGAGTTGAAGGAGGATGCGTTGAGTGCGCATAATATGATTGGATTATGTGCGTTCGGCATTGGAGAAGTCAACGCACTCGTTCCTGTTGAGCACTACGGCGAGGGCCATTGGCATGAACATGCATGTCCCAAAGTCCGGGAATCAGGAATTTGCCTGTGGCATCGATCTGTCGGGATTCCTTGGGCGGCGTAGTCTTCCCACTTTTACCGAGTTGGTCGATTCGGTCGCCCGAGATTACGACAGTCATGTCGGTCGGTGCCGGCCCGCCGGTGGTGTCCACCACAGTGACATGCGTGATTGCGATGGTTGCCTGCCGGGAATCTGCACCTTGCCCTCGCGCCATTGTCCATGAGCACATCGCCAGCACTACGGCGTGGAATACGCAGCACATTGAAAACTCGGGTCGCATAGGATGGGGCGAATCTGAGCAGTTACCGCCCATATTGCAAGCTGCCATTCAGACTAGGCCCTTATATCCGGGTGAGCTTCGAGTGAATGGAGCCCCTGGTTCCAGATGGGACTTTCGAATCAAACCACTAGCCTGGCCGGCCTCTTCGTGAACTTGAGATACGCGGCTGCCTCGCTGCACAACTTTGGCCAATCCATTCCAGATATCGCTTCGCACCCGCTGTCAGGGGCAGCACAATAAATTCTGGCGTGTCGTAAGAATGGCGGGCGATGATGAGCTTTTCCAACGCTGCGAGCCGGGAGCTCGTCGTCTTCAAGATCATCAACACCTCTTTGCCCGCTTCCATTTTGCCCTGCCACCAGTAGTACGATTCGATTCGCGGAACGAGATTCGCACAGGCGATCAATCGCGCGGCCAATGCGGCTTTGGCCAGCTTGCGCGCCGTTTTCAAATCCGGCGCGGTGACCAGCACAAGCGAGAACTTGCGGGCGGTGCTCATGCGTGCGGTCACTGTGACGTTCCATGCCGATGCCAGCAAGGGGATTTCTACGGTGAATCCGAGCGTGTTTTGTTGTGCGCGGGGGACGTTTTCTTAACATGTCGTCTGACATGCGCATCCTGGTAGCTACGGTGACAGCCGGCGGCGGACATCTGGCCGCGGCGGCAGCTTTGGAAGAGGCATGGCGGGCATTGCGCCCCCGTGATGTGGTCGAACGCGTGGATGTCCTCAAATTCTTTTCACGGCTGCAGCGCA
>CAZNOE010000580.1:2222-4267 GCA_964574525.1 uncultured Bifidobacteriaceae bacterium | reverse complement strand
GGCGCGCCGGACCAATCGGGATTTGGCGTGGGCATTTTCGCGCCGACGTCTTTGCGCCATTGATCGAGCCGCGCTCGCAGTGCTCTGACTTTCCCCGGCGCTTTCGCAGCGAGGTTGTTCTGCTCCACGAAATCGGTTTTGAGATTGAAGAGTTCCACGCGATTATTTTCGAACCACTCAATGAGCTTCCAGTCGCCTTCGCGCACACTGCCGGCCGGCGCGCCGCCTTGATTGCCGTAATGCGGGTAATGCCAGAAGAACGGGCGGGCGGGCAGTCGGCCGCCGCGCAACACCGGCACGAGACTTACGCCGTCCACGTGCGCCTGCGGTCGCGCGGGCAGACTGGCCGCTTCGAGCAACGTCGGAAAAATATCGGTGGAGATTACCGGCGTTTCGGTCGTCGCCCCGGGCTTCGTAACGCCGGGCCACTTGATCAACAGCGGCACACGCACGCCGCCTTCGTAGAGCCAGCCTTTGCCGGCGCGCAACGGCGCGTTGGACGTAGGTGAGCCTTCGCTGGTGGAGAGTCCGCCGTTGTCACTGGTGAAAACGATGATCGTGCGCTGGTCGAGGCCGGACTGGGCGAGGGCATCCATTACCCGGCCCACGCTTTGGTCGAGACTTTCAAGCATGGCCGCATAAACCGGAACGCGCTGGAGACGGCGGTCGCGGCGTTCGCCTTCCGGACGGAATTCGGCGTCGCCGGCGGGCGGGAGTTGCGCGAGTGCCGCGCGATATTTTTCCAAAAGTTCCGGCTTGGCTTGCAGCGGCGTGTGAACGGCATAATGCGAGAGCCAAAGCAGAAACGGTCGCGACCGGTTCGTGGTTATGAACTTCACGGCTTCATCCGTGAGGCGGTCGGTGAGGTATTCGCCGGGTGGTCCGTCGGGGAGCGTGGGAATTTTGTAGGGACTGAAGTACGATGGCGGATGGCCTTGCGCCGAGCCGGCGATGTTGACATCGAAACCATGTTTGGTGGGATAAAAGTTTGTGCCGCCGAGATGCCATTTGCCGACGAACGCCGTGACGTAGCCAGCATCCTTGAATGCCTCGGCTACGGTCGTTTCCTCCAGCGGCAAATGGTCGAGATACGGCGCCGGTTTGAGCCGGCCAGCCCGCTGGCCGCCGATGTAGTCAGTGATGCCGACTCGCGGAGGATAGCGTCCGGTCAGCAATGCCGCACGCGTGGGCGAGCAGACCGGACAGGCTGCGTAGGCATTTGTGAAACGCAGCCCTTCGCGCGCGAGGCGGTCCAGTCGCGGCGTCTCGTGAAACGTGCTGCCATAGGCGCCGAGGTCCGCCCACCCGAGGTCGTCCGCCACAATGAAAACGATGTTTGGGGGAGAAGGATCCGCAGCCAGAGCCGCGAGCGAGAGCAACGCCAGAATTGTGGAAAGCAGCTTCTTCATGATTAGCACCGGAATTTTTTCCGCGCAGGCGCTGCCATGCCTCACTTCAATCGAGCATCGGCGCGCTGCCGTCGAGCATCTTCACCTTGTTGTGGGTGAAGTATTCCTTCGTCAACGCCTTCATGATCTTGCCGCGCTGATCGTAAAGGCGTTTCAGCTTGCGCGGTTTGTGTTTCGCTAACGCGTAGTGGGTAAGAATCGGCATGGCGATGGTCGTGTCCGTATAGCAGACGACAGCGTCGGGGAGTTTTGTGGGATCAACTTTGCCCCAACTCACGGCTTCGCTCGGCGTCGCGCCGCTCAAACCACCCGTATCGGGCCGCGCGTCGGTCACTTGAATGAAAAAGTCCTGGCCAAATTCCTTGATGCGCAGAACCTCCTGAATCTGCGGCTCGGTCTGGAGCATGAAATTCTTTGGGCTGCCGCCGCCCCACAACACCACGCCGCTCCGGCCGCCGGCGCGTTTGGCCGCGAGGACAATGCCCGTCGTTTCGTTCACGTCAATGGACGGGTTCATGCGGAGTTTGCAGCCACGCAGTTCGACGCCCGCGACGTTCATGCCGATGGTCGAGTCGCCGGGCGATGACGTGTAGCACGGCACGCCCGCGCGATAGGCAGCGGCCATCACGGATACGT
>CAZNOE010000580.1:0-2212 GCA_964574525.1 uncultured Bifidobacteriaceae bacterium | reverse complement strand
TCCTTGAGCTTGTTCTTGCGTTCCCACTCCGCGGCGTAGCGGCCGATGAGATGGTGCAATTCGGCCGTGCCCATTTCCTTTTGGAATTCCGGCTGCATGAACATCTCGCGCAGCAAATCGTCCGTGGCCATCAACCCGTCCGAGTAAGGGATGACCACGTCGTAGATGCGGACGAGGTCGTTGTCCCGCAGGTCGGTGTCGTCGAACTTGAAGCTGCCGCTGTGGACGGGGTAGTTCAGCGCGAAGTGCAGATCGTGATAGAGGTTCGCGCCGGTGGAGACGATCCAATCCACGAAACCGGCCTTGATGAGCGGAATAATGCTGGAACAGCCGAGGCCCGCGGGCGTGAGCGCGCCGGAGATGCTCATGCCGATGGTCACGTCGGGATCGAGCATTCGATTCGCGAAAAGCTGGCAGGCTTCCTTGAGCCGGGCGGAGTTGTAGGCGAGAAAAACTTCGTCCACGATGTAGGTGAGCTTTTCCCTGCCGGTAAGGTTCTTCGGCTGGATGCGCTTGCCCGCCATGTATTTCTTTTTGTGCGGGCATTGCTTTTTCTTCATCCAATCCGGCATTTCAGACAGGTCTTCGCGGGTGCGGACGTGAGTGCGTTCGGTTCTGGCCATAATTCAATTCAGGAAAAATTTGTGCCGCCCACGATACGAAGCTTTCGGCGGATGCCAATCTTTTTGTCGCGCGCCCACGGCGCTTTCCTCCTCGTTCTCGTCCTCGTCCTCGTCCTCGAAAACCCGCGCGAAAATCGAGGACGAGCCAGCGCGGGGGGTGTTCACACGCACCCAAACGCTGCCGGCTCGTTGACACCCCGCGCGCAACCGATATATTCCCCGTCCTTTGATGAACGCAAAACCGCATGTAGCCGTGGTGGGCGCGACGGGGGCCGTCGGCGTCGAGATGATCAAGACGCTGGAGAAACGCAATTTCCCGGTGGGGAAGCTGACGTTGCTCGCTTCCGCCCGTTCTGTCGGCAAGCGGCTCAAGTTTCGCGGCGAGGACATCACGGTCAAGGAACTGACCAAGGACGCGTTTGGCGGCATTGACATCGCGCTGTTCAGCGCGGGCGGCAGCATCTCGAAGGAATTTGCGCCCTTGGCCGCCAAGGCAGGTTGCATCGTGATTGATAATTCCAGCGCCTTCCGCATGGACGACGCCGTGCCGCTGGTGATTCCGGAGATCAACGCGGCAGATGTGAAGTGGCACAAAGGCATCATCGCGAACCCAAATTGCACTACCGCTGTTACGCTCATGGCGCTGTATCCGCTGCACCGCGCGTTCAACTGCAAACGGATTTTTGCCTCCAGCTACCAGGCGGTTTCTGGCACAGGCGCGAAAGCCATTGCCGAGCTTGAGCGGCAGGTGGATCAAATCGTCAAAGGCCAGCCGGTGACGACAGAAGTTTATCCGCACCAGATCGCTTTCAACGTGTTGCCGCACGTGGATTCGTTTCTCCCGACGGGTTACACCAAGGAAGAGATGAAGATGGAGAACGAAGGCCGCAAGATCATGCATCACCCGACGTTCCGGGCCAGCGTCACCTGTGTGCGCGTGCCGGTCTATCGTTCGCACTCGGTCGCGGTGAGCGCGGAGTTCGACAAGCCCGCGAGTGTTGAAGCGGCGCGTGCTGTGCTGGGGAAGGCTCCGGGCATCGACCTCGTGGACGAACCCGGGAACAATAAATATCCGATGCCGCTGTTTACGTCGGAGAAATACAATTGTGCCGTAGGTCGCATCCGCAAGGATTGCGCGCTGGACAACGGGCTGTGCTTTTGGGTTAGCGGCGATCAACTACTCAAAGGCGCGGCGCTCAATGCGGTGCAGATTGCAGAAGAGCTTCTGAAGTAACTGGCGACTTTAGGTGGGCACGCAAGCGTTGCAGTTGCGAAAAGTAGAAAGGGAGCAGAGGAGATTTCGATTCAACCGCCTCCAGTTGTTTTCTCCCTCTCTCCTTCCCCCCCGCTCCTCTGCCCCTACTTCGCCGCTTCCTTCATGAACGCATTGGCAATCCTGATCTTCGCTTCCTTCGCCGCATCCATCACCTTCACGATCTGCCCCCATGGCGCGGCCTTGTCCGCGCTGATTGCGAGTTTGAGATCGGGATTTTTTTGAGCGGCCGCCAACAGTTCGGTCTTGAGGCGTTCCGCCGTCACCGGCAGCGCCTCGTTGCCCAATCGCAAGGCGCCCTGAGCATCCACGCTGA
>CAZNOE010000579.1:0-4270 GCA_964574525.1 uncultured Bifidobacteriaceae bacterium | reverse complement strand
TGGTGGAGGCGGGGGGAGTTGAACCCCCGTCCCTGGCCCAGCTACCAGCCGCGACTACATGCTTAGTCCGGGAAGATTTGTCGGCGACGAGATGGCGCCCGAACTCGAATCCCGCCGCTTAGTCCGCATGGAATTTTCTCGGCTGCCGACGCGCGATCTCCGTCGTCAACCATGCCTGCTGTTGCGTTCGTCCACCGTAGCAGGTGTCCAGTGGCGAACGTCGTGGCGCTTAGGCCGCGAGAGCTAGTTCTTGATTAGCTTATTTGTTTGGTTCGATGATTAACGAGGCCAACGAACCGTCCTCGGCATGCCGCCTCTGGCGTCTTTGTCAGGTCGAAACCAGTACGCCCCCGAAACAGCGGACACATTCTCGCCTGTCTCGCGCGGTGGGTCAAGCGTGCTCGCTGACGCCACTGATATTGGCGTTGACCTCTGCCCAGCGCGTGGCTTACAAACAGCCATCGCCGTGATGAATCTCAGTTTCATCAGTCTGGCTGCACGCGAACGCGATTCGAATGCTCCACCGCGGGGCGCCTGCCATCCACGACGAACATGAACACAAACAACAATCCTTCTGCGACTGCCATTGAATATCTGAAGAGCATTGACAGCCCCACGTTATCCAACGCCATCGAGAAGCTCCAAATCCGGCCGCGAAACACAGGCTTCACGCCCCTCGAAATCCGCTGTCTGTTCCCGGAATTGGGTCGGCTGTGCGGTTACGCGGTCACCGCTCAAGTGGAAACCGTGACGCAGATGCATGCGACTGAGGAGCGGACTTTCCTGGAGCTATTGAAGGCTGTCGAGGATTCGTCCAAACCAGCCGTCGTCGCCTTCCAGGAGATAGGCGGACACGGCAATTACGCGGCCCATTGCGGCGAGGTCATGGCCACGGCGTTCACGCGCCTGGGCGCCGTCGGTTTGGTGACGGATGGCGGGGTGCGTGACGTTCCCGAGGTGCGCGCGCTGCGATTCCATTACTTCTGCCGCGGCACGGTGGCCAGCCACGCCAACTTCAAGATCGTGCGAGTCGGCGTGCCGATCCAGGTTCTCGGACTGGAGATCAAACCCGGCGATTTGTTGCACGGCGATGAGAACGGATTGATGAAGATTCCCGCATCCGCGCTGGAAAACATCGAACGGGCGGTGGAACAGGTGCGCACACGCGAACGTCGTTTGATGGAATTTATGCGCAGCCCGGAATTTTCGGTGGAGAAACTCAAGGGACGATTCATCGAGTAACAAGCGGACTTTCCTGCGTTCAAGACTTCACAGTGTCCGGCGGTGCGAATAGGCTGGCTCGATGAAAACTGAAATGGGGAGCGCACGCCTCTGGCGTGCGGTGTTCGGCGTCGCGCCGAACACATTTGTCCCTCCATTCAGCACCCACTGTTTGGTGAGGGAAAAGTTTGTGATTTGGAGTCGTTGCCGGGACGGCAACGACCGCACGCGAGACGCGTGCGCTCCCCACGCTACCACACCGTTCCAGAGAAGCTTGACGCAATGGTTCATCATCGTCTTTTCCCTCGCTGGCCAATCATGGGGGGCCGACGCGCCGCTTCTCAAAGCCGGTGTGGCCCGCGTGAACCTGACTCCGCCGATGGAAATGAAGGCGGCCCTGGGCGGATACGGCGAGCGCATGAGCAAGCCTGCCATCGGCGTGCATGACGCCGTCTGGGCCAAGGCGCTGGTCCTGACGCGGGGTGAGCGGCGATTCGCGCTGGTCACTGCCGACGTTCTGGCCTTTCCGCCACAGTTCAAGGCCGCTGTGATTCAACGCCTGGGCGTTACCGCCGAGGGCTGGAGCGCCGATCAAATCATGCTCCTGCCGAGCCACACGCACACCAGCTTCGACCTGATGGCGCTGCATCCGGGCAACACGTTCGGAATTCCGCAGGTCGGTGTTTTCCACAAGGAATTATTCGAGCGCACCGCCGACCAACTGGCCAAAGTGATCCGCGAAGCCGGCGGAAAGTTGAACCCGATTGTCGCCGGCTCAATCACGGTTTCGGTTCCGGACCGCAATCGCAATCGCCGGCGTGGCGGCGCGATTCACGATACGGATCTGACGGTCACACGCGTTGACGCGAGCGATGGCCGTCCGCTGGCCACGCTCGTCAACTGGACGGCGCATCCCACCTTCATGGATGCCGAAGACATGCTTTTCTCTGGTGACTGGCCGGGACATTTGCAGCGCACGATGGAAGCGCTCATCGGGCAGGGAGTCACCGCCATGTTCTACAACGGGGCGGAAGGCGATCAGTCGCCCACGCCGCCAGCGGATGCCGCGAGTAATTGGGAACGCGCCGAGCGTTATGGCCGCGAGATGGCAATCCAAGCCTGGCGAGCGTGGGAAAAAATCCAACCCCGCGAGGTCAAGGTGTTCGGGTATCACACCGAAACGATCACGTTACCCAAGCGGACGTGGCATCCGGACTTCATGAAAACCGGTGGCGCCGAATACGGATTGAGCGAGGCGATGATGCCGGGTTTCCTGAATGCTTTGCAACCAACGCAAACCCGGAGCACCTGCTTTCGCATGGGCGACCTGGTCATCCTCGGCGTGCCGGGCGAGATGGCGGCCCAATTGGGAATGGAGGCCAAGACGAAAGCGCGTCAGATTACGGGAGCGAGTTCCGTGATGATCGGCGGTCTGGCGGATGAATGGATCAGCTACATTCTGCCGGCGGAGGAGTATCGCAAGGGCGGTTACGAAGCCAGTATGAGTTTCTATGGCGAGACGCTGGGAAGCACGCTCGTCGAAGGCGTCCTGCGCGCGGTTGGAGGGCTGAAATGAGCCGCGCGTTCAGCGGCCTTTCTCAATCAAACCGAAGCGCTCCTTGATTGCGCCGAAGGCCTGGTCAACCGATATCGCGTCCGTCTGGATTGTCAACGCGCAGTTGGCCGGGTCCTCCCACTCACCCCCGGCGCCGGTCAGTTGCGGCAAGTCTCCGACAGCGGCTTTCTTCCACAGACCCTTGGGATCCCGCGCGGCGCAAGTCGCGGGAGCGCATTGCAGCCAGATGAAGTTCACATCGGTCAGGATTTCCTTGATGCGCTCGCGGTGTTGCTGAAGCGGCGTCACGAAGGCAGCAGCCACATTGATGCCGCATTCGTTGAGTTGCCGGCAGCAGAAAGCCATGTACGACAGATGCACGAGCCGCGCGTTCTGACCCATGTCGAAGTTCTCCACGGTTTGCCGCACTTCGTCGCCGTCCAGCAAAACGTAGCCGACCAATTCGCGGGCCACTCTGCGGGCCAGCGTGGTTTTGCCGGCGGCGGGCAGGCCGAAGAACCAGAGCGTCTGCCCCTTCACCTTGCGGCTGGCGGCGCGCACCGAGGTGGCGCTGATCTGTTCCAATTCCGGTTCAAGCACAAGCGTCCGGGACGACCGCGTATTGCGGCGCCGGGCAGGCGGGCTTTGTCGAACCGACCGCTGCCCGGGCCACCGTAATTTCAGTAAGGCCGAACCAGCCGATAATACGCCTGGATGCCCGAAGCCAGTTCGGTCGCGCTGCTGGCGCCGTTGGTGCCGGGAACGTCCTGCCAGTTGGGGCTGATCACGCTGGTGGTCTTCTGGAGTTTCGTGCCGGCGGCGCCGTTCCAGGAAATGACAACGTTAGGCCCGCTGCGGACAATGCTGTTTATCTTGAGGGGCGGCAGGCTGTAAAGCCCGACATCATCCACGCCGAAATACCAGCTATCCGCTCCGGCATGAGCGAAGCGAAGGCGCATTTTCGGCTGATTGTCGGCCTGCGGCAGGCGGAAGATTTCCACGCGCTTGGATTCCACCGGGTTGTCGTCCACGCGCCGGCTGATGTACGGCGCCAACGTGGACCACTGATTGGAGGCCACACCAATGAAAGCGCCATAATAACCGCCGTTAGTGTTCCCGCTCCCGGATTCTATGTACCGGGCTACATCGCCCCAAAGGTTGGTGAATGTGGTCAGGGCATCAATCGAGCCGTCGAGGTTTGTTGCAACGTCCGAGCCGCTGTTGAGCATGTAAGCGATCGGCAACCAGGTCGCTCCCATGTTGATGGAGTATTCCACCGAAGCGATGCTGTCCTGATTCTGTTCCCAGAGACTGTGGAAGGAAAGATAGACGTTGGTTTTGCCCGTGAGGTCGAAGTCCGGTGAAAACATATACACGATCTGGCCCAGCGCATCGTTGCGGTAGCCGGAGTTCCCAAACGCCAGGCGACCGGTCGTCAGGTTGCGGAGGAACGTGCCGTTGACAACGTTGGACGGATTGACGGAAAGCACGCGC
>CAZNOE010000578.1:0-4282 GCA_964574525.1 uncultured Bifidobacteriaceae bacterium | reverse complement strand
CGGGCTTTCCCGGCACCAACGCTGGCCCAGTGTCACCTCCTTTGAGCGCCGCTTCCTGAGAATCCAGCAACAGGCCACCCTTGATCTTGTCCGCGTCGTGGCTGTGGCATTTGTAGCAGGTCTCGGTAAGGATCGGCTGAACTTTCTTTTCGAACAACTCCAGCCCCTCGGCCGACGGCGACCGATCCGCTGCCAGCAACGAACCGCCCGCCAGGAGCAGCAACGAAAGGCCCATCGCCCACGGGCAAATGAAATCTGCAAAGCGTCTCGTTGCTCTCATGGCTTCGACAACATTCTGCTCAATCTGCCTCGTCTGTAAATAAGCAATCCGGGGGTCGAAACAACCACATTACGGGCCCAGACAAGGCGAAAGCTCGTGCTGCCCCAAATGCTGCATCGGCTTGCGGACAGGATCCCCGTCACTTCGGAGAAAGCTGGAACTGACGCCGCTTGGGCTGCGCCGCGGCGCGCTGCTGTTTCACCACGACGGCTTCCTCGTCATCAAGCGCAGCCATCAAGTCTTTCACAGCTTTTTGCACGTTGGGGGATTTGCTATCAGCGAGCGGCACTTGAATCTGCCGCCAGCGCTGGAAATGCGCGTTGTTGTGTTGCAACGTCAATTTATGCACCTCCGCCGCCTGCTTCGTCATGGGCGTGGCCAGCGTCGCGAGATTAATTCCCTCGGCCAGTTGCTCTTTGGTGAAGGAACCGATCTCGTCGCCATCAATTTTCAGATTGTAGTTGGCGGCAGTCAGACCGGTCACCTTCAGCGTTTGCTGATTCAACGCCTGAATAAAATCGGAGGACTTCACGGCCAAGGCGATGACGGAATCATTCAAATCCACCGGCATCGGCAGGGCCTCGTCGAGCTGGGTCCAGGAAACTTCCTCACCGGTCTTGAAATCGGAGATCTTCGTTCCTTTGGCGTCAGGCAATTTTTTTGCGCTCGCATTAAACGTCACGGCCGAGACCAGCGCCGGCGCATTCCACGATTTCAACAATTCGCCTGCCATCAGCAAATGGCCGCCCGGACCCGGATGCACGCGGTCGGGTATGATTTTCTTCGCCAGCTCGGCATCCGTGGCCCTGGCTTTTTCCAGCGCGGCAACAACCGGCGAGTTGAGATCGGCGACGCTCAGTTTTTCCCGTCCCGCCAGCTCTTTGACAAACTGGCTGTAACGCAACAGCACCGCGTTGTAACCGCCCTCGAATCGCGGCGGCTGTGTCACATCATCAAACGGCGACGGCTGAATCACCGTGATGCGAATACCGGGCAGTTCCTTTTTCACCGAATCAATGATGTGCTGGTAGCCGGTGGCGTAAGTGTCGAAAATCTTTTCATCGAAGGCCCGATACGAGCCGTCGTTCATGCCGAGCATGGTCGTCATCACGGTGGGTTTGTAGGCAAACACATCGCGCCGCAACCGCAGGTCAATCGGCCCGCCGCCGCCGCCCGTCACGCGGTCGCCACCCCATCCTGAATGAACAAAGGTGACATTCAGTTTCGGGAAGCGCGTGACGACGTAGGTCTCGGCAAAGGTCGTGTAGAGGCGCTGATCCGTGATGCTGTCGCCGTAGAAAACGACCCGGTCGCCATCCTTAAGGGCGAAACTCTCCGCTCGGGCCTGGATGGCGATGAATACGACAAGGCAAAGTGTTCGAACCAATGAAGTGAATCTCATACCGGAAGGTTAATGGGTTCAGCCGATCCGCTCAACTCGCAAATCTAATCGCGAATCATGTCATTCCAGATCGAGCCTGGAATATTCCTGTTTCGCGTCGGCATGGTTCATGGCTAAATGGCGGCGTGAAAGTTCTTGGCATCATCCCGGCGCGCTACGCTTCGACGCGATTCCCCGGCAAGCCGTTACATCTAATTGCCGGCAAGCCGCTCATCCAGCGCGTTGTCGAGCAATGCCAGAAGGCGAACTCGTTGAGCGAAGTCATCGTGGCGACGGATGACGCGCGCATCCGGGAAATGGCGCAAGACTTCTGTCGCGTGGAGATGACGAGGCCCGAGCATCCGAGCGGATCGGATCGCATCGCGGAAGTTGCCGCGCGCTGCGAGTGCGACGCCGTCGTGAACATCCAGGGCGACGAACCGCTGATTGACCCGGCAGTGATTGACGCGGTGGTGGGTGCTCTGGCGGATTGTGAGATGTCCACGGCGGCGACGCGCATCACGAAAGCGGACGATTACGAAAATCCAAACGTCGTAAAAGTCGTTGTCAACGCCGCCGGCCGCGCCCTATACTTTTCCCGGCGCACGATTCCGTATCTGCGCGAGGCCGCCAGTCGTTCTGCGAGCGAACAGTTGGCGGCGTTTCCTTTTTTGAAACATCTCGGCATTTACGGATACCGGCGTGAGACGCTGTTGCGGCTGGTGAAATCTCCGGTCTCGCTGCTCGAAGCCGCGGAAAGGCTGGAGCAGTTGCGCGCGCTGGAAAACGGCATCCAAATCGCCGTCGTGAAAGTGGATTACGACAGCGTCGGCGTGGATGTGCCGGAGGATGTTGCGCGGGTGGAGAAACTTTTGAGAGCATGACGGCGGGCAGAGAGCAGGTGGGTGAGTGGGAAAGTGAGTGAGTGGGAAGACGGTGTTTTGTCTCACTCACCCACTTTCTCACCTGCCCACTCACTCGTAGCTGTGCAGGAAGACTTATTGAATCAATGAAGTACATCTTCGTAACCGGTGGTGTAGTGAGTTCACTCGGCAAGGGCCTGACGGCGGCCTCCCTCGGCACGTTGCTGGAGAATCGCGGCTTCAAGGTCGCGCTGCAAAAGTTCGACCCTTATCTAAACGTTGACCCCGGCACCATGAGCCCGTTTCAGCACGGCGAGGTCTATGTGCTCGACGACGGCGCGGAGACCGACCTCGACCTCGGCCACTACGAGCGCTTCACCAACGTCAAGCTCACCCGCCTCAACAATCTCACCAGCGGCCAGGTTTATCAGACCGTGCTTAACAACGAGCGCGAGGGCAAATATCTCGGCAAGACCGTGCAGGTGATCCCGCACGTTACCGACGAAATCCAAAACCGTATCCGCGTGCTCGCCGAGCACAGCAAGGCCGACGTCATCATCACCGAAATCGGCGGCACGACTGGCGACATCGAAGGGCTGCCGTTTCTGGAGGCGATCCGGGAATTCGCGCTGTCCGCCGGACAGGGCAACGTTGTCTTCGTCCACGTCACCTACGTCCCGTTCATCAAAGCCGCGGGCGAACTTAAGACCAAGCCCACGCAGCAATCCGTGGCCAAGCTGCGCGAAATCGGTATCACACCGCATCTGATTGTCTGCCGCTGCGAGAAGCCGCTGGACAAGGAACTGCGCCAGAAGATTTCCCTGTTTTGCAACGTCCCGGTCGAGGCCGTGATTGAGGAACAGGACGTGGAGCATTCAATTTACGAAGTGCCGCTCATGCTGCAGCGCGAGCGCGCCGACGACTTGATTTGCCGCCTGTTGCAACTCGATAGCCCCCCGCCCAACATGACGCACTGGCAGGAGATCATCCGCAAGCTCATCGCGCCTCAGCACCGCGTCCGCATTGGCGTGGTGGGCAAATACATCGGTTTGCAGGACGCCTACAAGTCAGTCTATGAGGCGATCATGCACGGCGGCGTCGGGAACGATTGCGGCGTGGAAATCGTGCGCGTGGACTCGGAGGAACTCGAAAAGGACGGCGGGGAAAATTTACTCCAGGGTCTCGGCGGCATTCTCGTTCCCGGCGGTTTCGGTGAACGGGGTATCGAAGGCAAAATCAAGGCGGCTCAGTTCGCTCGCGAACAGAAAGTGCCCTACCTCGGGCTTTGTCTCGGCATGCAAATCGCCACCATCGAGTTTGCGCGCCACGTGCTGAAGCTGGAGAAGGCGCATTCGACCGAATTCGATCTCGACACGCCGCATCCGGTCATCGCACTGCTCGATGCGCAGAAGAAGGTGACGAAGAAAGGCGGCACGATGCGGTTGGGCGCGCAACCCTGTCAGTTGACCATCGGGACGAAAGCGGCGCAACTCTACGGTTCGTTCGTCGTCAACGAGCGGCATAGGCATCGCTATGAATTCAATAACGCATACCGCGAGCGCTACGAAAAGGCCGGCTTCGTTTTCAGTGGTGTGTCACCCGATGGCAAGCTCGTCGAAATTATCGAACTGGCGGACCACCCGTTTTTCATCGCGAGCCAGTATCATCCGGAGTTCCTGAGCAAACCGCACCAGCCGCATCCGCTCTTCAAAGGCTTCATTGCCGCGGCGCACCAGCAGATTCACAAGAAGCCGCTGT
>CAZNOE010000577.1:0-4307 GCA_964574525.1 uncultured Bifidobacteriaceae bacterium | reverse complement strand
CGGCCAAATGGCTCGATGCATCCAGAGTAATCAACGCATCCAGCGCGTAGTACGTCGCCAACGGATTGCTCAACCATCCCGGGCGGTCGCTGAAGCCACTGTCGCTGTTGGCGAGCGAGTGAAGAAATCCGATACAGGCGTCCCGATTGGCCGGCGCCGCGCCGAGCAACTGGAGCGCGCGCACTGCGGCCCACGTGTAGGCCGCGTCGTCCACGCCGCCGAACTCCGGCTTTGGCGAATACGTGAAGCCGCCGCCGGGCAATTGGCACGCGCGCAGCCACGCGATGGTTTCGTCTTTCCTTTCCTCCGCGCGCCCGAGCACGCGCAACGCCTGCAAGCCCCACCAAGTATTCAGCACATGGCCATCGCCGCCGTCCGAGGCGGGCGTGTTGTTGAAACTGCCGTTCGCGCGGCGGCGCGCGTCGAGGTAATCACCGAAAGGCGGCGTGAGATCATCCAGTGGCAAGGCGAGCAAGGCGCGGCAGGTGAACGCCACGATATCGGATTGAAACACCGGATAACCGTGCTGCTCGTATTGTTTCAGGTAAGCGACTGGCTTTTTCCACGAAAGAACCGTTTTGCGAAATTCGGAAGCATCTTCGCCGAGCCAGATCAGACTTTGTATTTCCTGGAAATCGAAAACGCGATGTTCCTGCTCCAGTTTCTTGAGCCGCGATGGATGATGGGTGCGAACAAACTCCGCCAGTCTGCTTTTGTTCGGTGGCGATTGTTTCAGCGCGCGGTAACAGCCGATCACGGCGAATGTCGGCGTGAGGTGCGTCTCCTCCTGGTCCTCCCAGGCGTAGCCGCCGTCCGGCCGGGCGAGCGATTCAAGATAGCGCAGCACCGCGCGGACCGGGCGCGGCTGCTCCGATGATTGGCTGAAGATCTGCGTTGGAACAGCGGAAGCAACGCCGGCCATCGCCACCGCCTTCAGCATTTCGCGCCGGTTCATAACTTGCCTGCACCCGCCGCTTTTTTCTTCCCCGCCTTCTTTTCGGCGTCCTCGCGAATCGGCCATTTGTCGGAGTCCACGCGCGCCGTCTTCAGGAAATCATCAAAGCGCTTTACCACGTCGGAGTGTTGCGCGGCCACGTCATGCGCTTCGGCAGAGTCGGACTTCAGGTCATAAAGCTCGATGGGCTTCTTCGTCCCGAGGCGGACGGCCTTCCAATCGCCGTGGCGCGCGGCCTGTGTGAAGCCGCGCTCGTGGAACTCGAAGTAAAGCGGTGGATGCTCAATCGTTTTGCCTTCGAGCAGCGTGGGCAGAATCGAGATGCCGTCAAGACCGAGCGGCGCTTTCTGGCCTGTGAACTCGGCCATCGTCGGCAGAAAATCCCAGAACGTCCACACCTGTTCGCTTACGACATCGGCTTTGATCCTGCCCGGCCAGCGCGCGATGCTCGGCGAGCGCAGGCCGCCTTCATACATGTCGCGCTTCATGCCGCGCAACGGGCCGGAGTGATGGAACAGTTCGTCGTTGTAGGCCGCGCCATTGTCGCTGGCGAAAAACACCAACGTCCGCTCGTCGAGTTTCAGTTCCTTCAACAACGCCATCAACCGCCCAACGTCGCGATCCAGGCGCGTGATCATCGCGGCGAGTTTTTTCAAATTCTCGGGCCACGATTCTTTTTCGTACGGCCCGAGGTCCGGCACTTGTAGCTTGGCGTGTGGGATCGTGAAGGCGAGGTACAGAAAGAATGGTTGGTCCTTGTTGCGTCTCACGAATTCGAGCGCGTCGTCCGTCATGAGGTCGTGTGAGTAGGACTTGCCGTTGAGCATGATCTTCTCGTTGTTGCGCCAGAGATACTCCGGATAGTACTCATGCGCCTTCGTCTGGCAGTTGTAACCGAAGAAATAGTCGAAGCCCATCTTGTCCGGCGTGCTGGCGGAGCCGGGATGACCCAAACCCCATTTGCCAATGATGCCGGTGCTATAGCCCGCTTTCTTCATCAGGTGCGCGACGGTGAACGTATCCGCCGGCATCGGCTCCTGGCCTTCGGGCTTGATCTCGCGGTTGCCGCGAATAGCGGCGTGGCCACCATGTTTGCCGGTCATCAAGCAACATCGCGACGGCGCACAAACCGTGGCGCCGGCGTAGGCTTGAGTGAAGCGCATTCCTTCTTTCGCGAGCCCGTCAATGTTCGGCGTCTTGATGAGTTTTTGCCCAAAGCAACCCAGATCGCCGTAGCCGAGATCATCGGCGAGGATGAAAATGACGTTCGGGCGCTGACGCTGTGATTGGGCCGCACTCGCATCAACGCCCGCGACAGCCACCGCAACAGCAAACAGGGATAGCAGACGAGCGCCGGAATTCTTCAGAAGCAGTTTCTTCACGGAGGGATTCTTACCAATCTTTTTGCGGTGCGGCGAGCCACGATTTTTTCAGTTCGCGACAGGCACAAAGAGTTCACCGATCATCCCGCCCGCATATCCGCCAGGAACGGCAGGCCTTCGCGGTACTTTCGCAGATTGGCCAGATCGAGCTTCGCTCGAATCGAACCTTCGCGCCTATCCGCGTCCGCCAAGATTTCGCCCATCGGATCAATGATGAGTGAGCACCCACCGTAAGTGTAATATGGATCGTTGCCGATGCGGTTCACACCCACGACGTACGCCTGGTTCTCGATCGCCCGCGCTTGCAGCAGGCGAATCCAATGCTGAATCCGCTTCTCGGGCCAGTTGGCGATGACCGCGAAAAGTTCGGGCCGATGTGCTGCCGCGGCTTCGCGGAAGATCTCGGGAAAGCGCAGGTCGTAGCAAACAAACGGCGAGACCACGCAATCGCCCCAGCGAAAAACGGCAGGCCGCTCTCCCGCTGTGTAATGTTCAGCTTCTCCACCCGGCGTGAATGGATGCATCTTGGCATAGAAGGCGATCAGTTCTCCGGCGGGCGAAAAGACGAGGGCCTTGTTGCGGGCTTTGCCATCGCGCCCGCGCATCGCCGCGCCAGCCAGCAGGAAGACTCCAAACTCCTTCGCCGTTTGTGCCAGGAATTGCTCGGTCTCGCCGCCGTATGGCTCGGCCATCGCTTCGGTGTTCATGGTGAAACCGGTCGCAAACATTTCC
Source organism: uncultured Bifidobacteriaceae bacterium (assembly GCA_964574525.1). GTDB lineage: Bacteria > Verrucomicrobiota > Verrucomicrobiia > Limisphaerales > JADLHS01 > WYBW01. Next base: position 1,238 of record CAZNOE010000577.1, on the reverse strand, counting down.
GGCAGCACGACGAGCGAGTCTCGTTCCGGTGACGCTTCGGTCAGGAGCCGGCGAGCCTTTTCAAAGTTCGCCACTTTGTTTTCCCACGCGATGTCGAACTGAATGGCGGTAACATTCACCCGCGCATCATACGCCACTGTATTCGGTAGAGCCAGACTGCGTCAGGTGCGGTTTCAAAAGCGGTTCGCGTATTTGAACCTAAAAACCGGAGTCTAATTTCAAGAGCAGAACGGAAACCACAGATGGACACGAATAAACACAGCGCGGCAAGGCCGCAACCACTCCCTCTCCTCCATCGGATGGAGGAGAGGGCCGGGGAGAGGAGGCGCGTTTGTTTTGGATTGCCCTCTCCTCGGTCCTCTCCCCACTCCTTCGTCGCGGGGAGAGGAAGAAGAAGGGTGTCTCCAAATCTTTGTCGTAAATGCGCGAACTTGCATGATTGTAGTACAGATTTTCTTGGACAAAGCGGTTCGCCCGGCGGGTGATCCCTTCGTCTTTCGCAACTTCTTCTTATCTGTGTGCATCTGTTTCCATCTGTGGTTTCGACTGCTCGTTTAGGTTGAATTTCCGCTTTTTGCTGGCACGGGTTGGCCTTTTGGCTTACTCAACGACAGTTTCCAAATGCATTTAGTCCTATTTATGAAATCGTCTTCTTTGATTTCCACTCTGGTAATCAGCCTCATTCTGAACGCAGGCGCGCCGATGAATTCGACCGCGGCATCGGGCGACAGCGAATTCACGAAGCTGGCTGACGAATTTCTTGCCGGCTACTTTGCTTGGCGACCGCTGGCTGGCACGACCGCCGGCCTTCACGAATACGACGGACACATCACTGACTACAGCCGCGCGTCCATCGAAAGCGAATTGGTGCGGTTGAAAAACTTCGAGCGCCAGATCAGCGCGCTGAAGCCCGCCGCGCTTAGCGCCGAAACGCGATTCGACTGGCAGGTCCTGCTCGCGGGCATTCGCGGCGAGTTGTTCCGCTTCGAGGAGATGGCCAGTTACACGCGCAATCCCATGACCTACGCGGGCGCGCTTGACCTGAACACTTACGCCAAGCGCAACTTCGCGCCCGCCGAGGACCGGCTGCGTTCTCTCATTGCCATCGAGAAAGAGTCGCCGAAAATCTTCGCCGCCGCCCGGGCCAATCTGGAAAAAATCCTGCCCAAGCCATACGTCGAAACGGCAATCGAAGTCAGCGACGGCGCGGCGGATTTTCTGGCGAAGGACCTCGTCGC
>CAZNOE010000576.1:0-4309 GCA_964574525.1 uncultured Bifidobacteriaceae bacterium | reverse complement strand
CCAAACGCTTCGCGCTTTCCAAGCCGATCAAGGACGACCTGAACAAGTTCACTAGAGCGTCCGGGAGAAGCCATTGCCGCCGTTAAAAGCGACACTCGCCCTTTTGGAACCCGCGAAGACGCTCACCGTTGCGCAAGGTCAACGCAAATAATTTCCTTGTCGTTGCGGGCGAACATGCAGCGGTTGGCGAAGGCTGGGTGCGACCAGAGCACGTCGCGGCCGGCGGCAGTGTTCGTCGGTTCGAGGAGGTGGGCGCGGCTGATTTCCTCGTAACCTTTCGGACTGAGCTTCGCGATGATCAAATCTCCCTTTTCGTTGAAGAGAAAAAAACGGTCGCCGTTTTTCACAATGAACGCGTTGGCCCAGCGCATTTCTTTGCCGTCAGGCGTCGTGGCCTTCAACGTTTCCCAGACGCGCTCGCCGCTCCCGGCTTTCAGACAGCGCAGTTGGCCGTAACTGCATACGCCGTAGATGTAACCGTCCTCCAGAAACGGTGTGCTCATCGTGGAATGGAGCGCATCGGTGTCCTTCTCGCTCACTTTCTTGCTCGCCCAGACTTCGGTGGCTACCGGCTTGTTCGCGTCCAGTCGCAGCATCGTCGAACCATTGTAAAAGCAAGTGAGGTACAGCAGGTCCCCCATTTTTCGCGGAGTGGGGATGGTCATCCCGGATCGGATGTTACAAGGCTGCGACCAATAAACTTTGCCAGTTTCCGGGTCCAACGAATTGACCGCTTCAGGATGCCAGACGACAAGTTGCCTCTTACCGCCGGCTTCAAAAATCACCGGCGGACAATAACCCGGCTCTTTGGCGGCGAGGGCGCGCCAGAGTTCCTTGCCGCTGTCCTTGTCGAAGGCAACCACGGTGCTGCCTTCGCCACCGGCCAGACAGATCAATTTGTTTCCGTCGAGCAACGGGTGTGCCGAGAAACCCCACACTGGCGTTTGTATGCTGAAATCCCTTTTGAAATCGTGCGACCAAATGACCTTGCCCGTCGTGGCGTCGAAACAAAACAAATGTCCCTCTGCCCCGAGCGTGTAAACCTTGCCGCCGCTGACGACCGGTGTCGCGCGCGGGCCGGCGGGATAACTCAAGCCATAGGGACAATCGTATGTGTGTTGCCAAAGGATTTTGCCGTCGGTCTCGTTCAAACAGAGCACGCGTTCTGTGCCGGGAATCGTGCCGCGCTGAAAAGGGTTGCTGGGATTGCTGGCGCCTTCGGGCAACCGCCTATCCGTGACGTAAACCTTGCCGTTGGCAACCGCCGGCCCGGCGTAGCCAGCGCCAATGGGCGTTCGCCAGCGTACGGGCGGACCTTCGGCGGGAAACTTCCCAACAATGCCCGTCTCACGCCAGACCGCGTCGTGCTGCGGGCCGAGCCATTGCGGCCAGTCATCCGCGAATACGGATGACAACGAAACGACGGCGCATACCAACACGCCAGACAAAAGCAGGGAATGGGGTCGCATGGCGCAGAATGTAGTCTATCCGTCGACAAATCCGCAAAGGATTAAAGTGAACGACTATTGGGTCGTTCGTCCGCGATGTTGTTTGGACGATCCGGAGCAAAAGCTACTTCTCCGCACCCGCCAGGATCGTCTGAAAATGCGGCGGTTGTTCCTCGCGCGCGACAACGCTAATTTCGATTTTTTTGAGACTGGCTGTTTCGAGCCAGCGGTGCAAATCGCTCTCGGCGAATCCGAGCCAGCGGTCGCCATACAGCTCCCGGGCTTTCTCAAAATTGTGCTTGAGCAAGTCGAGAATCAGAATTTGACCGTGCGGCTTCAGAAGTTTGGCCGCGCTGGCCAGAGCAGCGCCCGGGTCCTCGGCGTGATGCAAGGCCTGGCTCAAGATGACCAGATCAACACTTCCAGCTTCGATGGGTGGGTTCTGCAAATCGCCCAGCCGGAATTCCAGATTCTTCAGTCCGTTCTTCTTTGCTTTCGCCGCGCCGAACGCGACGATCTTTTCCGAATTGTCCACCGCGATGACCTTCTTGCAGCGCCGCGCGAGCAGTTCGCTCAGCAGACCTTCCCCCGCGCCCAAATCCGCCACCACCAGCGGCGGAAGAATCCGCAGCAACAGATGTCCGAACGCCTGCCACGAGCGGCCCGGGCCATACACTCGGTCAAAGCGTCCCGCAATCTGGTTGAAATAAACCTGCGCCTGTTCGCGGCGCCGGGTCAGAATCCGCTTGAGATTGATTTGGTCGCTGGCGTGCTCGGCCAGTTCCTTCGCGCCGCGAATCGCCAGTTGAATGAATTCGCCTGCCACCGTGTCGGCGTGTTGGTTAAGTTTGTAAAATGTCCGCTTCCCCTCGCGGCGTGATTGGACGAGGCCGCAATCCGACAGCAGGCCCAGATGCGTGGAGATGCGTGATTGACCGAGCCGCGTGATTTCCTGCAACTCGTTCACCGAGAGTTCCTCCTTCTCCAGCAGCGCGACGATGCGCAGGCGAGTGGGATCGGAGAGGGCGCGGAGGGATTTGAGAGTGTGGCTCATGTCGGTTAATGGATGTCGGAGTCACCAGCACCATCCGCGGGTGGCGGCTGGTCCGTTGATTTCTTTACCGAGCCTTTCGCATGAGAACAGTCCTGCCAAAACCAGTGGCTCTTCACAAGTTCGGAGTTCTGGAACAAACACCATGCTTGACAGCGCTCGCACCCGGCGCAAGCTATGCCTGCAAGCAAACGCATGATGCAGTCCCCATTGAACCCTGATGATCGCGGCGGTGTCCTGCACCAGAAGAGTTGTTATATGAGGGCATCGCCTTTTCGCAGAGCACAACCGCACCGCGCCGGGTTTACTCTGATTGAACTGCTGGTCGTCATCGCCATCATCGCAATCCTGGCCAGCATGCTGCTGCCGGCGCTGAGCAAGGCAAAGGAGCGGGCCAAGGGCGCCAATTGCCTGAGCAACATGCGCCAGATCACCCTCGCCACCGTACTCTATGGGAATGATAATCGTGAGTATATCGTGATGCTCTTGTTAAACGGGGTCTCGCCACCCGGAGCGTGGTTTCCCGAGCCCACTGGGACATGGTGGGTGGATTCCCTGCGGCCCTATATGCACACCACCAACATAATCAAGTGTCCGTCGGTTCAAGTCGGCTTTGGCATCGCGCAGAACCATCCCGACATCGGCGGCTGGCGCGACAACCCTGCCAAGCTTACTTCCATCAAGCACCCAAGCGAATCCGTCCCCTACGCCGATGCGGGTCTGATTGCGAATCCCACAGAGCGTAATCCGGATTTATGGAGGGAAACGAAGGATGTGAATCAACTGTATTACCGCACGCCGGCGAATGAGGGATATTACGACAGTGATCCGGAACGTGCCGTGAACCGTCACAACAAGCGTTGCGATTCCGGTTTCGCCGATGGACACGCAGCCGCAGTACCGGTAGGCACGCTGGGGTTTCAATTCTTTCCGGGCAAAGGCCCGAACGGCCAAACCGCGTGGGGCAACCGCAGATGGCATAGCGCCGGGAATGGCATTTACGACGAACGCTGGATGTGGGATTTGGAGTAAAGCACGCCAGCATTTTGCCCGCGCGTTCTGATGAAATCTAAAAAGCTCATCGTGACGCTCGCCGCGCTGGCAGGGGTTGGGGCGCTGTTCGTCCTGTGGCGCCAGTTCTCAAACCCAACCGTCAACCTTCGCCCGAGTACCGCCGTTGGCGAAGTGCTGGCCGACGAAGTCAGCCGGCTCCTTGGTGGAAGCGGAAAGGTCGTCTTGATCAGCCGCCAACCGCCAAAGGATGGCCCCGACGCCAACCGCGAAAAGATCGAATCCTTCGAAGCCGCAATAAAACGCCGAGGCACAATGAAGCTGGCCGCAACCGATTGGCTGCCGAGACCACCTGCCGGCACCATGGATACAGGCGTCGTCACCACCGGGCAATTCCTGGCCGCGTTGGACAAGAATCCAGATGCGAACGCCTTCCTGGTTCTCGCTGGACTTCCGCCTTATTCGCAGACGCTCGTTGACGGGTTGACGGCACGTTCGCAGAAGTTGATGGCGGTGTGCGGCTACAGCGCGAATGTCCGACGCTGGCTCGAATCCAAAGCATTGGCAGTTGCCGTGGTGCCCCGCTTCAACGACCTGCCCGCCGGGACACCCGCCCCGAAAACCGGGAGGGATTGGTTTCAGAGTGAATTCGAGATGATTACCCCAGATAGCGTTGGACGATTGCCCTACTGACCAGAAAAGCCCACGGGCGAAGACTTTTCGGTCGAGAGGAAGCGGTGTAATTGGGTGTGAGACGAAATCCTTCCAAAACGCAATAAGGGCTTGTTTTTGCCGGATG
>CAZNOE010000575.1:0-4312 GCA_964574525.1 uncultured Bifidobacteriaceae bacterium | reverse complement strand
CGAGGCGGTCCACTACGCGCATGAGCACGGCATCCTGCACCGCGATCTCAAGCCGTCGAACATCCTGATTGACGCCTCCGATCAACCGCGCATCACGGACTTCGGTCTGGCCAAGCGATTGACGGTGGATTCGGACTTGACCCTGACCGGCCAGGTGCTGGGTTCGCCCAACTTCATGGCCCCCGAACAGGCGGAAGGCCGCACGCAAGCCATCGGTCCGGCCACGGAGGTCTATTCGATGGGCGCGCTGCTGTATCACCTGCTGACCCGGCAGCCGCCCTTTCAGGCCGACACGCTCACCACCCTGTTGAAACAAGTGATCGAAACCGAACCGGTGTCGCCGCGCCTGCTGAATCCGGGCGTGCCGCGCGATCTGGAAACGATCTGCCTGAAGTGCCTGGAGAAGGAGGTCCATCGGCGCTATCCGACCGCCCAAGAACTCGCGGAGGACCTGGGCCGGTTCCTGGAAGACCAACCGATTCAGGCACGGCCTGTGAATGCGGCGGGCCGGGCGTGGAAATGGTGTCGGCGACAACCGGTGCGGGCGGCCTTGATTGGCGCGCTGGCGCTCGTGTTCGCGCTCGGCCTGACCGGCGTGCTCTGGCAGTGGCAGCGGGCGAGGCAAAACGCCCAGGCGGAACTTCGACAACGCGAGCGAGCGGAAGCCGGCGAATACGCTGCCGACATGCTCCTCGCGCAACATGCACTGGCGGACAACAACCGCGGCCTCGCGGTCAGCTTGCTGGACAAACATCGGCCCACGTCTTCTGCACCCTCGACCCTCGACCCTCGACCCTCGCCTGACCTCCGCGGCTGGGAATGGCGCTACCTGTGGCAGCTTTGCCAGGGTGACGAGTTGTTCACGCTGCACCAGTATCCGCACTCTATCCGCGCACTGGCGGTTTCGAAAGATGGAACCGTATTGGCGCTGGCGTGCACGGACCAGGTCGCGCTCTGGGATTTGACCGCCAAGCGGCCATTGACTGAGTTGCCCATCGCCACCACGGAAGCCCTGGCCTTCTCCCCCACCGGCAACTTGTTGGCTGTGGGCACTCGGAACGCGACCGGACAACCGGGGCTTGATCTGTGGGACGTAACCGCAAGCAAGGTAACCAAGACGCTCACGCACGAAGCTGAAGTCCGATCCGTGGCTTTTTCGCCGGACGGCAAGCTGCTGGCCACCTTCGATAATCGGGGGAACATCAAGGTGGCCGACTGGGCGTCGGGCCAAACCCTCACCAACTTCGCGGTACGGCCCCCACGACGCCGGCCCGCCGGGGTCGTGGTTTTCTCACCCGAGGGAAACCGGTTGGCCATCGGAGAAGATTACGGGCATGTCCAGCTCCTCGACCTGCGGACGGGAACCGTGGTGCCTCTCCAGACGCAAAGCAGCGAAGGCGTCCGTGCACTCGTCTTCTCAACCAACGCGAAACTGCTCGCGGCGGGCCTGGGCAGCGTGGTTCGCCTCTGGGACGCCAACTCCGGGGAACCTCGTGGGCAACTGACCAACCACACGGATTGGGTGAGCGCACTCGCTTTCACGCCGGATGGCCGGCAATTGGCCTCGGCGAGCCGCGACGAAACCATTCGGATCTGGAGCGTCACTGACCACACCGAGCTTCGTTGTTTGCGAAGTTCCGGGGAGGGGCTGAAGGCCTTGGCCATGCTGCCCGATGGCCGCACTCTGGTGACTGCAGGCTATGGGGGTGCGGTTTGCTTTTGGGACGCCACCGCCAGCAGCCGAGCCTCAGCTCACACCAACTTGGCCGTAGCCTTCGGGTTTGACTCGCTCGCTGAACTCGAGACCCCGCAGTTCGGGCTCAAGACGCCCGACCCAAAGGCAGCGCGCCGGCTTGGCTTCGTGTTTACGCCGGACAGCCGCAGCTTCATCACGACCGACCGCTACGGTTCACTCGCGCTCTGGGATGCCCGGTCGGTTCGGGTTACGGAAGACCTGCCCGCCTTGGGCAGCAACCACTGGGGAGTGGCCCTGTCACCGGATGGCCGTTGGCTGGCGACCGGCAAGACTTCGGGAATCCTCACCATCTGGGATTGGACGGCTCGCCGTGCGGTCACCAACTTCACCGTTCCCTGCGAGTTTTCTGGCAAGCTCCATTTCTCCCGCAGTGGCAACTTCCTCTTCGCCGTCGCTTTTAACAATGAGTGGGTGGCCAGCACCCGAATCTGGCAAACCGGCGACTGGAAGGAGGTTGCCCTGACGGGAGACCAATTTGCCGGTCTCTCGTCGGTGGACCTTTCGCCGGACGACCGGCTCGTGGCCGCCGGATACGCCAATGGCGCAGTGAAGCTGTTCCGCTTTCCCTCTGGCCAGCACGAGACCACGTTCACCAACCATCAAGCACCGGTATCGGGAGTGCTCTTCTCGCTGGATGGCCGGGGGCTGGTTTCAACGAGCTGGGATTCCACCGTCAAACTCCGGGACTTGTTCGGACATAAGAAACTGGCGACATTGCGGGGGCATTTCGGCGCAGTTTACAGCCCCGCCTTGTCCCCGGATGGCCGACGGTTGGCCACGGGCGGCCGGACACCAAGAGATGCCGTGAAACTGTGGGACCTCACCACGCAAAGAGAACTTCTCTCCCTGCACGGGGAGGGAGAATTCTTCGCTCACGTCGCCTTTTCTCCTGACGGGAACACGTTGGCCGCCGTATCGTTCGATGGTACCGCCCATCTCTGGCGCGCGCCCTCGTGGGCGGAGATCGAGGCGGCGGAGAAAGGAGCAGTGACGCCATGAATTCTTACAGAAGCGAACGAAGGAAACGAAGAAAGTTCGGCCAAGGGCTGCGAAGCTTTTGGAGTGCGGTGGCAAGCGGGAGCTTGTTCCTCCTTTTTCCACCGCGGCCCCATGCGACAGCGGCAGCAAGCTGCGCGCACTCCAAACGCGGCGCGTCCTCCGGTGCGCCAGGTTCGCCCGCCCGCCCCGAACCGCGCGAAGCGTTTGGAGTGCGGCGAGCTTGCTCCCGCTTTTCAACCTCGGTTTCCTGCGACAGCGGCAGCAAGCAGGGCAAGCGTAGCGCGACAACGCTTTGGCTTTCTGCGGAGCGATTCGGGCTTGTGCCAACGGATACGGGTTGACCGCCAGCCAAAGCGCCGTCGCCGCTGGCGCTCTCCCGGCGCGCGCCTCGAAAACCGTCGCCGCCCGCCTCCGCATCTCCTTCCTTATCTTCGTTTCCTTCGGTGAAGACCCTGTTTGAAAACTCGGCGGGTCGCCTTCGATAGTAGCGGCGGGCGTCCTCGCCTGCCGTAGAGCCGGCGCGTCCCGCCCGGCGGATAAAACGCTCGCAACGCCTGTTGGCATTGGAAATTTCTGCGTCTTGGAGAACTCGGATCGCGGTTCCGGGCGGCAAGATGCCGCCCTCTACGGCAGGCGAGACGCCCACCGCTACGGCCAAGGATGCGACGGCACACCCCACAAATCCGTTTTGCCCGCAAGAAAACCCATAACGTCCGCCGCGATTTGTTGTAGAAGCCGGGTGAAGACGACCGAGTGTTCCATGCCGTGATACCGGGCGCCTCCGGGCAGCGTCGAAGCCGGAAGCGGCGGCGACCTGCGGGCGAGGCGGCGGCGGCGTGAGACACTGGACGGTCACAGAAAACGAATGAAAGGTTCAAAACTATGAAAAACTCCATGTTAATTCGAGGGCTCGCTACCCTCGCAGTGTGTGCGCTGGTGCTCCCCGTGGTCGGGAGCTCGAAGAATCCGGTGGAACGACCCTTCAAAGTGGCCGGCATTTTCACATCGGAGCCAGATGATCCATCCGGCGCCACTGGCACTTTCCAGGTCCTCGGCAACGCAACGCACCTGGGCAAAATCGTGTTCGCCGGAGATTATTCGGTAGTCGGCTTCGCCCCAAACGAATTTGGTTATTTGGTTACTATTCATATCCATGGTATTTACACGGCTGCCAATGGGGATACTATTGAGGTTGACGGCCCGCTTTGGGTAACGCAGTACGGCCCGGATAACAACCCTGTGTGGAGCACGGGGACAGTAAACATCATCGGAGGGACGGGGCGGTTTGCTAACGCGTCCGGTTCATACGTGGGCAATATCTATCCCGGTGACCCGCTGACCTTTACCGCGGAAGGAACCATTTCCTATTAAAAGCGCGGGCCAGCGCGTTGGTCTTGACTGGAAATCAACAGCCAGCAAAACAAATCGCCCCGGTGTTCGGGAGTGCCGGCTTCAAGCCGGCACTTCTCCGGCGCCAAAGCGGACAGGGACGGGCTTCCGGACCACTGCTGTTGAAATAAGGATTTCATGTTTAGAACACGAATTTCCGCACCCGCC
>CAZNOE010000574.1:0-4313 GCA_964574525.1 uncultured Bifidobacteriaceae bacterium | reverse complement strand
AACGAAATCGAGACATGATCTGCGGCTTGCCCGCGCTGAAATCGAACATCGCGTCATCGTATTGCTCCTCGCCGCGCGGGCGGTTGGTCGCGCAAGGCGGTTTCCATCTCCACGGTGCGACCGTCCTCCGCATCTTCAATCCCGCGCCAGACATCTTCCGCGATGTCGGGGTTCTCAATGCGGCGCATGAGGCGCTCGATCGTTTTGCTTTCCGGGCAAAGCGTTTCCAGCACACGCTTGGCCACGGTGGTCCGCTCCGGGCGGGGCAACGATTCCAATTCCTTCAGAATCTCGCTGGCACTCACGGCTGGAATATCGGCAATCCCCACAATTTAAGCAAGCAGCGCGTGTGGCCTGAAGATTTTGGAGCGCGAAATTTATTCCACTTCAACGTCCGAATGTTTGGCAGCGAGAGACCTTCTCGTGCCCCAAGCGCGGTCGAGCGACGAAGCGGAATAAATTCCGCGCTCCTCCGACTTCTGACCTCTGACCTCCGACCTCCGATCTCTGTCCTCTGCTTTCCGCTTTCTGCCTTCCGCCTTTGAAACCAGCGGGAGCACCGGCGGTGGCTTGATGGCGGAGCGCCGTTTGGGCGGCGCGGCAACAAGTGGACATTTTCGCCTGCGGCTCGACCGCCATTGGCACAACGGCCGAAATAAAGCACGATACTATTGACCGACCCGTTTCCGTTTCCGTTTCCCGTCTTTTCGGTGATTGCCGTCCGCAATACGGATTCTCCAACGGTCACTGAGACAGTGGTGAGTCGGCAAGCATGAGAAACCGACGTGCGACCATTCCGAGCAGCATACACCGTTTCAGGTCATCCATCAGAATGGGCATAGGTAGCACGTCACTGTGGGGCAAAGTGCTCAACTCTCGCTCGACTGTCGGCCACTGCGCGTCAACGAGGTCACGGCTAAAGCCATCTGACCAATCATGAAGCCACCGATTTTCAAGCAACACGTTTTCATACCACCGCCGCTCAAGAACTGACAACTCGGGGAGAGTGGGCAATACCTCTGGTGCAAGGTCTTTCCTAGCGACGAATCGATCGAGAAGATACCCACGCACCATGGCAACGAAGGATAGGAAGACGAACGACTTCTTCTTGGCCCTGCTCCAAGCTAACGAGGCGTCTTTAATGCGGGGACGTGCAACAAGCACGGCCATCGCGGTCGAGGCATACCTCAATAGTTCGAGAATAGGGCCATCAAGGTGCCTAGCCAAACTGATCGGCTCAAAAACGTCGAGTTGCGTGATGAAGACCGAAAAGGTGTTGCTGGTCGTCGCAACTGTCCGTTTATAGGTCGTCCGCGCATCGGCTAATGTCGCGAGAGCCTCTGCATCTTTGTGCGTCGCTGGCTCTGGCAGGCGCTTCTGGATAGCGGGCGGAATAGGTTTTTGGGCGGTGCCATTCTGTCGTGCATGGCACAAAGCCTCAGCGTCGGCGATGGGCGTATTTCTAACAATGATCCCAGCGTCTTGTGCGACGTGTTTGGCGTCTCTTCTTGCTTTCTGTCGTTTCTGATTCGACGTGTAGAACTCAAAATCCTGCTTGGTGAAGCCGAGCGTTGAAAGATGGTTCCTTACTTGCACCGATATCGAGGTCTGGTCCTCCTTTGCGGAAACCAAATACTGGTAAGTCCGCTCCGTGATCTTAAGAAAGCAAGCGACTGCCTTGTTGGTGTACAGAGATTTCGCACTGGCGAGTTTGATCACATGATTGACTCCGTCTGCGGTCAGGTATTGTTTTAATCTCGGCATCGATTTGCCCAAGTCGCGTTTCCGTTTCACTTCCGAATCACTGCACAAGGCTGCATCTAGGCACGCGCGCATTCCGCAGTATTCTTTTCCGTGAAACGGATTCTGGCTCCGTCCGGAGATGCGGAACCCGTCAACGATGAGAGCGTAAATCTCCCAGAAAATTGCCGCAAGGCCAATCTGGTGAAAAGGTGAAAACCATGAACGACGATGTTGGCAGAGGCAGCGGGGACAGCGTTCTCCAGCCTTCATCCATCAGGCATTACCGCATTCCTGACCGTGACCCGTTCGCTGTCACCCAGCCCACCCGATCCGCCACCCGCTATGATCGCCGCGCCGTCGAGGTCGCTGCCCGCTCCGAAGCGCCCGACATGGACGCTTTCGGGAAGAACACGAATGGATTTTCCCTGCCGGACAAAATTCTCTATCTCCTGGCCCACCAAGTTTTTAACTTCAACAACAAGACCGACGTTCGGAACGACGCGACGCTCAAAGCAAAAATCGCCGCGGCGGTCGCCGCGGAACGCCCGGTTGTCATCGCCTACCCGTTGATGTGCAAAATTGCGTTGCCGGCAAAGCAATTCTTCAATCGCGGGCCAACAGCCGGCGAGGAAGCCACGCTCATCTTTTTTCGGCATTTGAACACACTCGTGAAAATGATTTATCCGCCGGGCATCAAGTTTCGCGTGGCCAGCGACGCCACTCTTTACGACGCGGCCTTCCGCAATGACCCGGGCACCGTCACCACCTACGTCCGCGAAATCTCGGAACTCATCGCCACGGGCGAGATGCCCGGGGTGATTGAATTCCATGACTACCTCGAATTGCTCGGGCACAGCAACTACTCCGAAAGCCTTGCGCGATTCCAGACGCGCCTGGAGGACGGCGATGTCAGCATCTTCGACGGCATCGACGTGGAGACGCTGATGGAAAGTATCCGCGCCTCGATCAATACGCGCCACCTCGGATTAACCTACCGAGATTACGCCGACCTCTACGGCCCCGACCGGAACCCTCGGAATCCAAACTGGCAGGCCGTCAAACAGATGGCGCAGCAAGCGTTCAACACGATTTTGCCCATCCGACTTGCTTGCGCCGAGGTCAACGCTCTTCAAAGTCATTGGCCCGAAGCCCTGCGGGCATCATGCCACAAGGGGATGAAGAACGGTAGCTGGCCACTCGGTCTCCGCGTATTTCCAGAATACTTTCATTCCTGCAAGCTGCTCCCCTACCACGGCGTGCCGCTCATCAAAATCAAGAGCCGCGACGCCAATGGAAGCGCCCGCATTCGGATGGAGATCCATCCCGAGATCGTCCTCCTCGGTCGCCCCGAAATTTCTCGTGTCACATGGGGGCCGCGCGGAGAAACTTACTTCTACGATGCTCGTGAATTCGATGGCGATCTCGAACTTTACGTTAAAAAATAATATCCAACTCAATCCACCAACACTCAACCGCCACGACCATGATGAAAGCACTCGCAATTACCGCACGGGCAGAAAGCCAGCCCATCAGCATAACCGAAGTCGCCCGCCCGCTATGCGCTCCGGACGAGATCCTCGTTCGCAACCAATTTGTCGGCGTCAACAAGGGCGACGCCATCCGTCGCAAACGCGCTCTTTTCCCCGCTGATGCCAATCCTCCGTTTATCCTCGGCTTTGAGGGTGCCGGGGAGGTCGTCGCCGTGGGTTCAGATGTGCAAAGTTTCTCGGTGAGAGATACGGTCGGATACCTCGTTCCGCGCGGAGCTTTCGCTGAGTTCATCGCTGTAAAGGCATCGCTCGCATTTCGGAAACCCGAATCTGTGGCTCCCGAAACACTGGCCGCCTCATGTTGCATCGGCCTGACCGCTATCGGATTGCTCGATTCCGTTGATAACGCATTGGGCAAGACGATGCTCGTTCACGGTGCCACTGGCTCCGTCGGTTCCACATTGCTTCAGATCGGACAGGCGACTGGCCTGAATATGCTCGCAACAGTCTCGACCGCATCCGACATGGACGCATTGAGCAAGCCAAGCGGCGGCCTCTACTCCTTGGAAGACGGCGATTTCGCTGATGGGGTCTTGACCCAAACAGGAGGTCACGGGGTTGAAGTTATCTTCGATTGTCTCGGTCAGGCCGTTCTCAGCGGAAACATGAGGGCTATTAGTCCGCACGGCACCATCTTCTACTACGGCAGCGCAAGCGGCCACGCTTCATTCCCGGGTGCCGAAGTTCTCATGAGAAGCCTGCGTATCCAAGGCTTCGTGGTTTTCGATTGTGCTGCCGATGCCGGGAAATGGGAACGAATGAAGCGCCAGTTTGCCGTCCACATCGCTGACAAGGTGATCCTACCGGAGGTAAGAGTGATCGAACCGTCTCAACTAACGGGAGTAATGGATGCAATTGATGCCCGGCAGCTTCGCGGCCGGGTTGTGGTGGACATGCGAAACCTGTAATTCCTCGGCCATCTCAATTCCAGAATCGGTCCAACAGGCTTGGGGCTCATTTCCAGTTTTACATCAATCCGGAGTTGGAGCAATTGCGGCAACTGGTGGCGGCGGCGCGGGC
>CAZNOE010000573.1:1111-4337 GCA_964574525.1 uncultured Bifidobacteriaceae bacterium | reverse complement strand
GTCTCTATCATAACAACGGCAACGGCACCTTCACGACCATTACCAACGCCGCAATGGCGTCGCGCCCTGGCGGTTCCGACTCCCTCGGCTGCACTTGGGGCGATTACGACAACGATGGGTATCTCGACATGTTTGTCACCGCGCACAACGCTCACAATGCGCTTTATCACAACAACGGCGACGGCACCTTCACGCAAATTCTCGCCGGCGATCCCGTCAACGATGGCGGCTCAGGATTCTCCCTCTGCGGCTGGGTGGATTACGACAATGACGGCTTTCTCGACTTGTCGGTCACGCGAAATGATCTAACCGCGCCTTCGATTTCCAACCTCCTCTACCACAATAATGGCAACACCAACTCCTGGCTTGAGGTGAAGCTGGTCGGCACCGCGGCCAACCGTTCGGCCATCGGGGCCAAGGTGCGTGCTCATGCCATGATCGGAGGAAGCCCGTTCTGGCAATTCCGCGAGATCAATGGCGGCGGCGGCCGCAATGTCCAGCCTTTGGTCGCCCACTTCGGCTTGGGCAACGCCACCAACGTGGACACGTTACGCATCGAGTGGCCTTCGGGCATTGTCCAGACCCTGACCAACGTGGCGCCGAGGCAGGTCCTGACTGTGGTGGAACATCAGGCGCCAGTTACCGTGCCCACACCACCCAGCTTCACGAGCGTATCGCGTTCGGCCGACGGTGCGGTCAACCTGTCCGTCACCGGTAACCCCGGTCTGTTTTACTTGTTTGAGGCTTCGACGAACCTAGTGAACTGGGTAAAAGTGGGGGTCAGATCGAACGCCACCAGCATCGTTGGTCTTACCGACACCAACGCCACGAATTACGCCGCACGCTTTTATCGAGTGTCCGTTCCATGAAGCTTGGTGCCTGTTTGAAAACCCGCCCGGTGGGCGCACCGGGCCTTCAACGCAGGGCAGTTTTCACTGTTTCCTGTAGGCCGCGTGCCCTCATGCGGCGTTTCCGTGGAGTCTTCAAACAGGCTCTTATGGAGCGGCAGGTGCCAATGATGCGAGGACAGCATTGGGTTGCCGACGGTTTCCGCGGCACGACAATTTGGTTGAAGAAACAACACGGCTGATTGAAACTCGTAGCGAAACCAAACCGATGCGCGTCGCCACAAACGCAATTTTGGCGCCTAAGAATGGACGGCTGCTGCCGACCAGTCGAAAAAGCAGCCACGGCTTCACGTTGCTAGAACTTCTCGTCGTCATCGCCATCATTGCCATTCTCGCCGCAATGCTGTTGCCTGCTTTGAGCCGGACCAAGCAGAAGACACAGAGGACCCAATGCGTCAGCAATCTGCGCCAGATCGGCCTCGCTGTAGAACTATACAAGCAGAACAACGAGGGCCGATACCCGACCGAGAGCGGTCAAAACTGGATGTCCTTTCGTCTGGGCGGCGGGGATCCGACCACAAACTCGGCGGTCAGGTTCGGCCTGGAATGGGCAAGTGATCGGATTCTCTGGTCTTACACGACCAGTCGCGAAGTTTACAGTTGCCCGTGTGACAGGGGGATGAACATTGCCCCGTGGATGCAGCCGTTCGATAGCAATTACAAGACTGTCGGTTCGAGCTACAAATACAACACGCGGCCTTGGAATCCCGATGGCTTTACACGGGTGCCGCAAAAAGACTATCCTCGGGGCCTGGCCGGGAAGAAGGAAAGCTGGATTTCGCAGCCGTCGCGATACATTCTGCTCCACGAGCCGCCGGCATCACCCTATTGGGACAACGGGTGGTTTTACTTCTTCTGGCACTACGGCCGTGGCAAGGCGACAATTCGCGAGCCGTATTCCCGCAATGCGACCGACCGGTCGATCTCGCCTGTGTTGTTTGCCGATCTGCATGCGGACAACCACGACTTCACCATTGCGATCAGATCGAGTCCCAGTTATCCGATGGAGCCAACTCCGTTGTGGTATTGGTACGAGCCAGTGCAAGGGGCGCCGTAGCTCAGGACCCGCAGCAGAACACCGTCAGCGCACCAAAGTATCCAGGCCGACCTTTCTCACTATTTCTTTGAACTTTGGGTCATCACAGAAGTCATCCCAGAATTCATCCACCAGCAGATCTTCAACGGTATCGCGCTCGACAAGAGCTGTTTGAAGCCGGGCCAACGCCTTGGGTTTGTCGCCCAGGCGCGCATGGCATTCCGCGTACCAATAGGGGAAGCGAGCGTCACCATCATCATCCATTTCGAGGCATTTCATCCAGTAGCCTCGCGGTCCCCCTTTGTCCAACGCCTGCAGAAGGTTTTTGTGTCTCTGTCGAGCAGATGACGAGTTCGCGCTTTGCCCTCGCTCGCGCTCTTCAAACTCATGCAGTGCCTGCGGATAATTTGTCAGCGCAAGATGAACACGGCCCGCCCAGTAATGGGCGCTGGGGTAATTAGGCTCCAGCACCGACGCCTGCTCGTAGAAAGGCAGCGCCTTCTTATAGTGACGTTGGACGTATTCGCAATGCCCAAGAAACTTGGTGATTAGTGGTGACGTGAGGTCCAGCGCGAGTGCGCGCTCCAACACGGTGCGGGCTTCGCCTGCGCGGCGCTGCCGTGTCAGGAAGTAGCCATAGTACGTCAACGCCATTCGGCAGTTCCGATCCAGCTTGAGAGCTTGTTTGAACTCGTTCTCCGCCTCGGCCCATTTCCATTCGTTCAGAAAGAGCACGATTGCCAAGGCGGCATGGGTTTCTGCGTTGGTCGGCGCCATCTTCACGAGCCTGTCGGAAAGCTCCTTCAACTTCTCCGTCTTTCCGGCGATGATGTCAACGTCGTGGTCCTCACTCATTAGGTGAATTTCAAACAAGCGCGCATGGGCGGCCACAAATTTCGGGTCCGCCTCTATCGCTTCAGTGAAGTTCTCCATTGCCAGACGGAACCCTTCCGCGGTGCCGCGGCGCAGTCCGTGCTGGCCAAGCTTGTACGCCCCAGCCGCCTTGGGATTCCGAGTGCCGGCGGCGGCGTCTTCATTGGCGAGTGGGACGGCAGGTTGACCGTGGCGGCTTATCGTTTGCCAGAGAAAAGCAACGCCCGCCGTCGCCAGAACCACGGCTGCCGCCGTGAGTCCGATTCTGCGGAAGATACGAACACGCTGTTGCCAGACGTGTTGTTCCCTCACCGATTGGCCACACTGCAACAGCGTCAAGTCGGCTTGCATCTGTGTCGCGCTCTGGTAACGCTCGCGCACTTCGGCCCGGCAGGCTTTGTGGACGACG
>CAZNOE010000573.1:0-1101 GCA_964574525.1 uncultured Bifidobacteriaceae bacterium | reverse complement strand
ATCCGGTTGCGCCGCCAGGTCGGGCAGCGGTTCGGGAAAATCCTGATGGCTTTTGCCCGTGCTCATCTCGTAGAGCACAATGCCCAGACTGTAGAGATCGGCTTGCGGCGAGCCGGGACCTTCCGGTGGAATGAATCCTTCCGTCCCAACGTACGAACGCGCCTCGTCCACCCCAGTCACCAAACCCACGTCGGCCAGCTTGGGCACGCCGCCCACAAAGATGATGTTCGACGGCTTGATGTCCCGATGGACCAGACCCTGCCCGTGCAGATACGCGAGTGCGTTGGTGAGGTGCAGGCCGAGCTGGATGCATTCATCAAGCGGCAAGCGGTCGGGGTGAGTGAGTAAGTGGGTAGGTGGGTAGGTGGGAGGGGTCGTCAGTCGTTTCAGTGTCTTGGGGACATAGCGATCCGGGCGGATACTGGATTCTGGATACTGGATACTGGATGAAGGCTCGTTTGAACTCGAGTCTGGTTGACTTAATCCAGCATCCGGTATCTGGCATCCAGCATCCCGCCCCGCATCATCCGCCAGTTCCATCACGTAATAGAAATAACCCTCAACGTCATTGCGGCCGACTTGCAGCAAATCCACCAGTCCTTCGTGGGAACGGGAAATGGGTTCAAACTTCTGGATGCCGGTAAACTCGCGCTCGAACGGGCGGTCGTGGTCGAATGTTATTCGATGGACAATCTTCACGGCGCGATAGGCTCCGAGCGCATTGCGCGCCAGCCACACTTCGCCGTAACTCCCGCCGCCGATGCGCCGGAGCAGTTCGTGGTCGGGAATGGAGGGAGGTTGAAGGTTGAGAGTTGAAAGTTGAGGGGAGGAAGAAACGGGAGACAATGCCTCACCGGGCGCAGCGCGCGCCGGAGACGGAGCGCTTGAGGCTGGCTGCGGCTTCTTCATGGGTCGCTTGATTAAGGCACACACCACGACGGAAGGGCAGCAAAATCTCGCCACCCTTTTTTTCCGGGGCGCAAATCAGCTTCTGAACAGTCACCAAAAAAAGTTTGGAGTGCCATACCTTTCCGAAGGCGGATGAAGCGCGCCAGCGTCTTGGACTGCGGTGGGTGAGGGGGTGAGGGCACACACCGCTTT
>CAZNOE010000572.1:0-4339 GCA_964574525.1 uncultured Bifidobacteriaceae bacterium | reverse complement strand
CTTTGGAAGCGTTCATAACGCTTGCCAAACGCGTCGGCTTCCGTAGATTGACCGCCCACTTAATGGAAATTATGGATTTAAGTTGCTCGCACACGATTCTTGCCCTTGGGGCGCCGGCCCAGCCGGGGCAGCAAGCGCCGCCGGCCTGGACCAGCTTTGTGCCGATGATTCTGCTGGTCGTCGTGTTTTACTTCATCCTCATCCGTCCGCAGCAGAAGAAGGCCAAGCAGCACGCGGAGTTGCTCAAGGCCGTCAAGCCGGGCGACAAGGTCATCACGTCCGGGGGAATCCTTGGCGTGGTCATTACGGTGAAGGAGAAAACGGTTTCGATCCGCTCGGCGGACGCCAAACTGGAAATCACCAAGTCCGCCATCGCCGAAATCACCGAGCGCGGCGGCGAGTCAAAGGAGTCCTGATTTTTTCCCATGAGCCGAAACTATTTCTGGAAACTGATTTTTGTCGTCCTGGTCGTGCTGTGGTCGCTCTATGAGATTTATCCGCCCAAAAGCCGCGACCTGGTTCAATACTTCCGTGAGCGCGCGGCGCGGCCGGATGCAACGTTCTCGAACATCGTTTATCAGGCGAGGGAGTTGCAAAAGACGAATGCCGGGCGTGCCTTCGGCAACCTGCAGGCCGCCATCGGCACGAACGACATCACGAAGTATTTCCCGTTTTTTGACGCGAAGGGCGAACTTTATCCCAACACCTACATCCTGAACCGGCTGCAACGCGAAGCCTCGGGCCGCATCAAGCTGGGCATTGACCTTCAGGGCGGTACGTCGTTTGAAGTGGAAATGGACACGAACCGGCTGGTCAACGTCGAGACGATTACGAACAAACTGGGAAAAATCGAGACGGTTACCAACCGCGTAAGCGAATTGGAGGGCGCGTTGTCGCAGGCCGTGGAGGTTTTGCGCAAACGCGTGGACAAGTTCGGCGTGGCTGAGCCGGTCATCCAGCCCGTGGGTAACAACAAAATTCTGATCCAGTTGCCGGGCTTGTCCGAAGCCGACAAGGAGAGCGCGAAAAAGCAGATTCAGCAGGTGGCGTTCCTGGAATTCCGCCTGGTGCACGAGCAGAGCGACGAGTTGATCAAGAGCGGGGAAATTCCGCCAGGCTATGAGTTGCTGCGACGCAAGCAGAAGAGGAAGGGCAGCACGGAACAAATCGAAGAAGTGATTGTTACTAAAAAGCCCGTGCGCGGTTTGACCGGCAGCATCGTCAAGAGCGCCATGGTGAGCCGCGGCAATCTGGGCGAGCCGGAGATTGACTTCACGCTCAATGCGGAGGGCGCGGCAATTTTTGGCGAGGTCACGCGCGAAAATGTGGGCCGGCGTCTGGCCATCGTGCTGGACGGCGAACTGTATTCCGCGCCGCGCATCAATAGTCCAATTGAATCGGGGCGGGGACAAATCACCGGCCAGTTTGAGCTGCGCGAGGCGTTCGAGCTGGCCAACGTGCTGGAGAATCCGCTCAAAGCGCCGCTGAGCATCACTTATTCCCGGGACGTTGATCCGACGCTGGGAGCAGATTCGATTCGCAGCGGTATCAGGGCGGCACTCATTGGCGTCGCCCTGGTCGCTGCGTTCATGCTGGGTTATTACCTGCTTGCGGGCGTCGTGGCGAACGTGGCGCTGATGCTCAACATCATCATCCTGCTGGGCGTGATGTGCTCGATTGGGACGACGCTGACGTTGCCGGGCATCGCGGGCGTCGTGCTGACCATCGGCATGGCCGTGGATGCAAACGTGCTTATCTACGAACGCATCCGCGAGGAACTTGCGGCGGGCAAATCCATCCGTGGGGCCATCGCTGCGGGTTACGACAAGGCGTTCGGAACGATCTTTGACTCCAACCTCACGACGCTGATTTCGTCGGTGATCCTGATTTTCATGGGCACCGGACCGGTCAAGGGCTTTGGCGTCACCTTGACCATTGGTATAACGGTAAGCATGTTCTCGGCACTGGTGGTGACGCGGCTGGTTTTCGACTGGATGCTCGCCAAGGACATGATCAAGCGCCTGCCGATGCTGTACATCGTTCGCGGGGCGAGAATTGATTTCATGCGTTGGGCCATTCCGGCGTTCGCGGCGTCGTGGCTCCTCATATTGGTTGGAAACGGCTACGGCATTTTCGTGCGGGGCAGCGGTGTGCTCGGCGTCGAGTTTGCCGGAGGCATCGAGCAGATGTATCAAGTCGGCGCGCCGGGCAAAGATGCGAAGCAGGATCGGATCCGCGAGGAGGTCCGGCAGGCCCTGGCCCCTTTGAACCTCGGGGAGGTGACCCCCGGCATTCAGCGCGACGTCGCGTCCGGCACCCAGACGCTGCGGTTGGTGTTGCCCTACAAGGAAGGCGTCTCCGGGTTGGTGAACAAGACGCTTCACGAGAAGTTGCCACAATACCAGTTCGGTCCAGCTTCGGAGAACAGTGTCGGCCCCACGGTCGGCAAGGAAATCACGCGCACTGCCATTCTGGCGGCAATGCTGGCCCTGTTTGGCATCCTGGTTTACGTGGCGTTCCGCTATGAGTTCTCGTTCGCGGTGGGCGCGGTAGTGGCGATCCTTCACGACATCTTGATGACACTGGGCTGGTATTTCCTGTCAGGCCGCGAACTCAACGCCACGACGGTCGCCGCCGTGCTGACCATCATCGGTTTCTCCATCAACGACACCATCGTGATCTTCGACCGCATCCGGGAAGATTTGAAGCTGGGGGTGCGCGGGACGTTTCGCGAAGTGATGAACCAGGCTTTGAACCAGACGTTCAGCCGCACGATCATTACGTCAGGCACGGTGTTCCTGGCCACGTTCTCGCTTTACATCTTTGGCGGCGGCGTCATCAACGACTTCGCTTTCACCTTCCTGGTCGGCATTCTTACCGGCACGTATTCGAGCATCTACATCGCCAGCGCCATCGTGTTGTGGTGGCACAAGGGCGAGCGGCCCAAGATGGGCTCACAAGTGACGGTGCAGAGCGGAGCAGCGACGGCGAAGGTTTGACTTCGCAATCTTAATCGTAATCTTAATCTGTCCCTCTCCGTTGCAGCCGGATTATGATTAAGAGTAAGATTAAGATTAAGAACCGAGACGGATGATGATCGGTCCCATGTTTGCCTTGATCGCAATCACGCCGTGGCATTGGGCCGGTTTCATTCTGTGCGTGATTGTCTTTCTCGCGCTGGACCTGGGGGTGTTTCACCGGCGCGCGCACGTCGTCAAGTTCCGGGAGGCGCTGGCCTGGACCACTCTGTGGGTGGCGTTGTCGCTCCTGTTTGCCGGGGCGCTGGTGCCGTTGCGCGGGAAACAGGAGGCGATTGAATTCATCACTGGCTATATCATCGAACTGTCGTTGTCCATGGACAACGTGTTCGTCATCGCGCTGATCTTTGCCTACTTTCGGGTGCCCACGCAGTATCAACATCGCGTGCTGTTCTGGGGCATCCTCGGTGCGTTGATCATGCGCGGCATGATGATCGCTCTGGGCGCGGCCCTCATCGAACGCTTCCAATGGATGCTCTACGCGTTCGGCGCGTTCCTGGTATTCACCGGCATCAAAATGCTGTTCGCAGGTGATGAAGAAGTTGATCCGGAAAGGAACCCCGTTTTGCGTCTGGCCCGAAAGTGTTTCCCGGTGTCCGCTGACTTCGAAGGCCAGAAATTCACCACGCAGTTGAACGGTGCATTCGCCCTCACGCCGCTGGCCCTGGTGCTCGTGGTGGTCGAGACCACGGACCTGGTTTTTGCCGTGGACTCCATTCCGGCAATTTTCGGCGTGACCACCAACCGGTTTATTGTGTTCACGTCGAACGTCTTTGCCATCCTTGGGCTGCGCTCGCTTTATTTTGTGCTGGCCGAGGCAATTGACTATTTCCGCTACCTGAAGGTGGGGTTGTCCATCGTGCTGGCGTTCATTGGAGCGAAAATGCTGCTCGATCCGCGCGGTCGCGAGGAAGAATGGTATCAGGTGGATATTCCGACCAGCGTCTCGCTCCTGACTGTTGGGGCAATCATACTCACGTCCATCGCGCTGTCCGTCACCGTCGCGCGGCGCGAGAAAAATACGGCCGAGAAACGGAAGCGAGAAGCGGAGAAGAAGGCCATTCTGGATCAGCGCGATGAGCGCGAGAAGAAGGCGCCGCCGGTGAATCGCGACGATGCGAAGCCGCAAGCTCCACCGGACGACGCAGACACACCTGATCGACCTGAAGGCTCACCGTTTTGAGTTTCACGTTCACGGTTAAGACGCTCCCGACGACATTTGGATTTTGACTGTGGACACTGGACTCTGGACTCTGGACTGAACAATGCACGAGCCGTTGTCGCAAAGCCTGGCGCGCATT
>CAZNOE010000571.1:0-4340 GCA_964574525.1 uncultured Bifidobacteriaceae bacterium | reverse complement strand
GAAATCCAGAGCCGGCTCGCATCGGAATTGAACGTAGGGCTGACTTACATGGAAGTGCGGTTGCTCGTGGATGACCTGAAACTGACGCCGAAAGACCCCGATCCCCCTAAACCCGCGGCCCCAATCCCGGCGCCGGACGACGAGGCGAAGGCGCCGCTTGGGCTCGAAGAGCAGGCCACCGCTCCCGGCGCTCTGCCCGCAGGTCCCAGCCGCGTCGCCGTGACCGCGGACAAAGTGACGCGGCCAGGGGCGCTCGTGAGTGGCCAGGTTACTTTCAGCGACGGCGTCAGTGCCGAATGGTATTTGGATCAAACGGGTCGGTTGGGGGTTGTCCCCAAGCAGCAAGGCTACAAGCCATCCGCTGCCGACGTGCAGCAATTCCAAACAGCGCTGGAAGGCGAACTGGCGAAGCTGGGGTTCTGAGTCTGTCTCACAAAACGAAGCGGGCACGCGGATGAGAATCTGCGTGCCCGCACGTGTTGATCAGACGGCGAACTGAATACGCCTATCAATAAGGGCCAGTATCTGCCACCGGCATCTCCACCGGCGCCTGTACCTGAGCGATGTGGTTCACCACGTTGATGCCATTGACCACGTCGTAGCTGAACGCGAGATGATCACCGGGTTCCAAGTCGCGCAATTGCGCATTGGCTTTCCGGTCGAGCGTGATGGTCAATTGTCCGCCAGGTTGAATTTCTTCGTGCCGAAGACTTGTTTCGCCTTCAAAGTACGATTGTTCACGTCAACTGCCGCGAGCTTTCCGGTGAAAGTCGCGCTTGCCTGATCAATCTGCCGCGCCGTTGGCGTGCCATGGGGAGTTTCATACAGCACCACCACGCGCTGGCCAGGTTTCACAGCCGCGAGTGACCCGGATTTATTTTCCCGAAGCTTGACGGCGCAATCATTCGGGATCAGGAACGTCTTGTCCCGCGCGCGCAGATGCAACGTCAGCGTTCGCGTCTCGGGGTCGATGGCTTTCACTGTGCCTTCATAGCGCATCGGTTTTTGCTCGACGCAGTTGGCCACGAGCACGCCATGGAAGTTTTGGTAGCAGACCGTGATCTTCTGGCCCGGTCGCAAATCGTTGATCGAGCCAGCGCCTTTGCTCACGAACGTGTATTCACACGAATCGCCAAGGTTGAACGATTTGTTCAACATGGCGCCCCTGACGTGGAGCGTGTGTTCCTTGGGGTCAACGGATTTCACCGTGCCCGAGTAGGATTTTTCGTTTCTGGCTTTTGTTTGCTGGTCTGCCGACGCGCTGATGACTGCAGCCGCCGTCAGGACGGACAAACAAACAGCCGTCCGTCTGCGTAACGCGGTTGTTTTCATAGTGCCGATAAAATACCACCGACGAGAATGGCGTTCAAACCGCCGGCTATGGGCCATCTTTGCAAGTCGCGGTGGCCCAATGCAGAGGGACTTCATTCTACTGGGAGATTTATCCCAGGGAATCAGGCAGCGGCCTCCGCTTCTGGCGAGGTAAACAATTCAATCACATGTCCGTCCGGATCTCGGAGAAAGACCTGCCACGCTCCGTCGGGCCGCTGCTTTCGCGGACGAAACTCCGCGCCGGCTTTTCCGAGATGCAACTCCCACGAGTCCAGTTCGTCCACCCGCAACGCGAAATGATTTCCCCGATTGCTGGATGCCACGGGTTCGGCACGATCGCCGATGAGATGCAATTCCTGATTCGCTCCCAGCCGAAACCATGCGCCCGGAAACGTGAACGCCGGACGCGGAACTTGCTCAAGCTGCAAAACGCCGTGATAAAACTCACAGCTCCGTGCCACATCGGCAACGTGGAGCGCGACGTGATTCAATTCCTGGATTTTCATCCCGGCGATGATGCCATTACTTGCTAGGTGAATCCAGCATGCGTTGGAGTCCAAGCTTCAGCTTGTTTGATTGCGCGCGGGAAAGCCGGGACAAGCTAAAGCTTGGACTCCAACCCACCCGTGCCTCTCAGTTGCCACGCACCCGGAAGAATCCGTTGGTGTTGGTGAGTGGCACGCTCACGCTCTGGCTGCTCGTTGTGACCACGCCGCTCCAGGAACTCGCGGGCAAGAAATCTGTTCGCTCCACCACGAACGGCGGCGCGCCGCCCGTCCAGGTGAGGTTCAAGTTCGCGCCCGCGCGCGCAATCATCACTGTTATCGCCGGGGTGACGGTAACGACCACGGCATCGTAAGCCACCGCATGGACGCCGTCGTCCGCACTGAGCATGAGGGTGTAAACGCCCGGCGCGCTGAAGTTCGCTGTCGTGTTTGTTCGCGTCGCGTCGCCGAACGTCACCGTGCCCGGGCCGGAATAGAGCTTCCATTGTATCACCGGCGGCGCGCCGCTGGAATTCACGAAGCCTTGCAACTGCGCCAGCAGCCCCGGCGGCACGCTCAAGTCCGGCCCGGCGTTCGCCATCGGCGCGCCCGGTGAACGCGGGCCTTCGTTCACGCCCGCGGTCTGGATGACTTCAAAGTTCGTGATGCCGATGCTGGTGAAATGACTGAACGCATTGGCCGGCCACCGGTCATCCGGCGTAACGGAAATTGAAAAGAAGTTTCCGTTGTCCGCCACGAGCGCGCCGTATTTTTTCAAGGCCAGCAACACGGCCTTCTCATGCTTCGTCCACGTGGGTGGGATGACGAAGCTGGACTTGAGCCGCACGCGCTGGCCCATGGATGGCAGGTTCGGGCTGGTGTTGGTCGAGCGCGAAGCAAAATGCGTCGCAGGATAAATGTATGAGTTGTATTTCGACCGCGCGACGACGATGCGGCAGGCGTGTTCGACCATTCCGCGTTCACACTCATCGAAGCGCGGCAGCGCGGGAAACATCGAGAGTCCCGCCGCGTCGCCCGACGTCCAGCCTGCGGGACGCAACGCGTTGCTTTTCAAATCGAACTTCGCGCCATTGGCTGCCTGCCAGGCTGTGCCCACGCGGAGCGCACGCCACGTTTCCCAAACCAATCCACTGCCAGGCTGCACGATGATGGAGTGCCGATCACTGCCATCGTCGGTCTGCTGCCACTGCGACAATGTGAGTGAGCCGGTCTCACGCGGCCACGTTTCAATCGGCATGTTCGTGGGAATCGGATGCATGCCGTAGGGGAGCGTTCCGCCGTTGAGGTCCGACTCGTCTGGATATTCCGTGAATTCAATGGGCACGAGCGCCTGTGGGTCCGGCGCGAGCACGAAGTTCATTTCGAAAAACGCAATGAGCGAGCGCCGGTCGGACCGCAGGTCGGAAATAATTTGCGCAATCATCGCGTCGGAATTGGTCAACACCGGCCGGCGGGAAATGTCCTCGTTCCACGCGTTGGTCGTTGGAAAAATCTGCATCGCGGACACAATCGCATCGGCTTGCGGTGTGTTGAACAGGATGGAATTTGTCAGCACCGGCGGCGGGCCGAGGATGCGGCCCTCGTGGTTGATGCGCTCGGCGAATGCGCTTGCAGAAATCAAAACCAAGCCGGGCAGCAACAACATCTTCATCACAACAGAATCTCCTGTGGACTCCCAGCAAAAGCAAAGCCATGAGCCGCGGTTTCCAACTGGAGGCTTGAAGCGGTACCTGAACGGTCACGCCGAACCGTGTCCAGCCGCCCGCGGGCAGCAAGAGTGTTCAGCCAGTGCCTAAAATCTGGAATGGCTTGGGCCTATTGGTGCATTCGCGCGCAAGAAGTTGCGCAACGCAAGCGGGTGCAACCCAATGGCCACAAAGCTGCTATGTCCTGCGGGGGGCGGCAGAAGAACCGCCGTCCGCTCAGCCGGAGCTGAAACTATGACTATGCACTGCGACTCAAATGATATGGCACGGACTACCACATTGGGGTCCCAACCCAGCCCTATCCGCGATCGCTACGGTATGAACGACACGAACATTCTCCGTCGAACTCTGAATTTCGTTTTCCCCTCACTCCTGGCCTTGATTGTCGGCGTTCCGGTATTGGGCGCAGAACTCAACTCGCGCCAGACGACGCCGGGAAGTGTCGAAACTGTGAACGTGGTTCAATCCACCTTTGTTCCGCGGGTCATCACCAACGTCATCGAGATGCGGGTGCCGACGAACGTGTTTATCACCGTGTACCGCACCAACCAATTCGAGGTGCTGCGGACCAATGTCTTCGATGTTTATCGGACTAATCTGGTGAGGCTGACACGCACCAACATGATTCCTGTGGAGTTGACGCTGACCAATCTGGTCACCCGTTATCAGACCAATTTGAACCTCCTGACCCGGACGAATCTTATCACCCGCTATCAAACCAATGTAAACACTTTGACTTTGACCAACTGGGAAACCGTCCTGGTGTTCAAGACAAACCGGATTACGCAACCCATCA
>CAZNOE010000570.1:0-4363 GCA_964574525.1 uncultured Bifidobacteriaceae bacterium | reverse complement strand
CTTCTTCACGTCGCCGCGCGCGAGCAGATGGACGGGGCGCGGCGTTTTGGGCGGGATGAAATTGCTATCGGGCGGAAAGTCATTTGCCGCGGCATAGACCTTTTGCGGCGGCGGCAGTACGGCAATTTCGCGGTCAATCTCGCTTAAGCGATTTTGGAGTTCGGCCAATTCCCGTCGTGTTGCTTCATCCACCAGGGCTTCGGCGAGTTCTTTCCGCTGCTCAGTGAGCGATTGAATCTCGTTCTCCAGTTTTTCCTGCTCCGCCGACTTTGGGTTTGACAGCTTGCGCCGGCTGTCAAAGCCGTCCACCAGGAATTTCTTGGACCAAAGCCCGGCTTCAATCGCATCCAGCGCGGTGACTTGTGCGCCGAATGCCGCGTTCGTTCCGCCGGCCAGGACCTGCATCTCGGCCAGCGCAAAAACGTAATCGCTCGTCCGCTCCCACAGTTTGGTGGCGGTGACACGGACATAGCGGGCCGGCTTCCGAGCGATGGGGAATGAAAGCGCCGTGTCGCCGGGATTCTTGAAGTCCGCAACGGTGTGGTCGGCTACCGGCTCGCGGGAAACAAAGTCCGGGTCGTCGGAAATCTCAACGCGAAACCGCAGCGGAAAACCGAAGCCCGGAGTGTCCGGAAAATCAACCGGGCGCGCTGGAATCAAGCGAACCTCGTCCAGCGGCAGCGATCGTCCGAGATCAACCTGCACCCATTTCGCGGTGTCAGCGGACTTTTCGATGTTGCTGTGATAACCATTGCCCGGACTTTTCCCGATCCCACCAGCGGGCCGGATCGCGGCGAGCCGCTCTTTCTTTTGCTTCAGTTCGTCGTCGAGTTCTTGAATTTGCGGGCTGGAAAGTCTGGCGATTTGGTTGGTCAGCGCAGCATGGCGTTCTGCGAGAGGCTTTCGCTTTTGCGTCCACATGCGACGTTGGGCAAATACTTTCTTGTCCGAGTCGAAGAGGCGCTCCGCGCGGTCCACGCCCGCGAACACGGCTT
Source organism: uncultured Bifidobacteriaceae bacterium (assembly GCA_964574525.1). Classification (GTDB taxonomy): domain Bacteria; phylum Verrucomicrobiota; class Verrucomicrobiia; order Limisphaerales; family JADLHS01; genus WYBW01. Next base: position 3,368 of record CAZNOE010000570.1, on the reverse strand, counting down.
GCAAACCGTAGTAATCCTTTTGGGTGATGGGATCGAATTTGTGGTCGTGGCAGCGGGCACAATGCACCGTCAGGCTTTGAAACGTGGAAATGGTCGTCATCACCATGTCATCACGGTCGTTGTAGCGGGCGATCAGGCCGTCGGTTTTTTGGATGGGCAGCTCGACGTGGCCGACGTAATCCCACGGGCCGGCGGCGATAAAGCCCAATGCCACAACGCCGTCCGGTTCATCAGGAAAAAACACATCGCCTGCGAGCTGCTCCTCGACGAACCGTGAATACGACTTGTCCTGGTTGAAGGAGCGAATCACGTAATCGCGGTAGGGCCAGGCATTGGGGCGGGGCTTGTCCTTGTCGTAGCCGTGCGTCTCGGCGTAATGAACCGTATCAAGCCAGTGCCGCGCCCAACTCTCGCCATAACGCGCCGAGTTAAGCAGGCGTTCCACCAGATTCTCGTAAGCTTTTGGATTTCGCTCGGCGACAAATTCCGCGACCTCCTCGGGCGCCGGCGGCAAGCCGGTCAAATCAAAACTCAGTCGCCGAATCAAAGTACGTCGGTCAGCTTCAGGCGACGGGGGAATCTTTTCCCGTTCAAGTTTGGCGAGGATGAAAAGGTCAATGGGATTGCGAATCCACTTCTGGTTCTTGACCTTCGGCAACGGCGGATGCGTGGCGGGTTTGAAACTCCACCAGTCGGACTTGTCCGCAGGTCGAGCAGCCGTTTCGTCCGGCCAACTTGCGCCTTGATCAATCCAGGCTCGCAGCAACCCGATCTGCTCTGCCGTCAAACGTCCGCCTTTCTTCGGCATGACCAGATTTTTTTCCAATCCGGCGACGAGGTGAATCATGCGGCTCTCCTCGCTCTTGCCCGGGATGATGGCCGGCCCTGAGACGCCTCCTTTCAACGCGGCGGCTTTCACGTCCCAGCGCAAATCGTCTTCCTGCTTGTCCGGCCCGTGGCACGAGTAGCAGTGGCGGGAAAGAATCGGTTGAATGTCTCGAGTGAAGTCCACCCGCTTTTGGACCGGCGGCGGGAGTTTTGAAATATCTGCGGCTGCTGCGGAACAAGCGAAGACGGCGGCAGCAAAAGCTGACCATGCGGTGATCCTGAAACGGCGGACTGACATGGCTACATGTTCACGGACCGGCTCGACAGCGGCGCACGGTGAACTTCGTGTGTTGCGCAGAATCAAATCACATTCGAACGGAATGGTAAAACAAAAGAAACCAGGCAAATCCTAGGTGGGTGATGGTGCGCAGGCCCAAAGGCCAATTCGTCTCGCGATCGCGGCGAGCTTGAATCCGGGTGGTCGCCGAATTGTCAGCCACCGGTGTTGACCCAGCGCGTCAGTGCTTTGGGCGAAGCAGAATGGCTTTCTTCTCCGTCCCCTCGACCTCGACACTGTGGGTCTCAATGTCAGGATCGTCCTTGAGCGCCTGATGCACGATGCGCCGGTCGAACGCGCTCAACGGCTCCAGCTCAACGACGTCGCCCCAGCGGCGGACTTTTTCGGCGGCATCCTTGGCTTTTTTGACGAGCGACTCGCGCGCCTGAGAGCGATAGCCGCCTACGTCCACCATAACTTTGGGTGCGTTCTGGTCCTGCTGAAACAGCAGCCGATTGGTGATGTATTGAAGATCGGAAAGCGTCTGCCCTTGCCGACCGATGAGCCGGCCAGGGTCGTCCGTCTTCACATCGAGCAGGAGGCCTTCCTCAAGAGTGTGCGCCTCGACCGTGGCCGGGAAACCGAGGAGTTGGAGGAGTTTTTCCAGAGTGGCTTGGGATTGCGCGGGCATAATCAAACGCGGAAGGTGAAATGCGGAATGTGGAACGAAAGCTCCAAATGGCGCGTCAATGGTTGCATCGGCAAAACTATTTCTTCTTTTTTTGCAGCGGCGTCAAGACCGAAGGCGGCTGGGGCGTCACGGGCGCGTTGGTTTTCGTCAACTTCGTCTGCGCGATGCTCAAGAGATTTTGCACCGTCCAGTAAAGCGCCAGCCCCGACGAGTAGTTGTAGAGGAACACGAGAAACATCAGCGGCATGTATCGCATCATTTTCTGCTGCATGGGGTCCATGCCCGGCGACGGTGGCGTGAGGTGCGATTGCCACAGCATCGTCCCGCCCATTAAAAGCGGCAGCAGGTTGAAGGGAAAATTCAGGCCGGGGATCATGAACAGCGTGTCCGGCTTCGATAGATCCGTCACCCAGAGCCAGCTCGCCCCACGGAGTTCAATCGCGCTTTGAATCATGTAGAAAAATCCGATGAAGACCGGCATCTGCAAGAGCATCGGCAGGCATCCCCCGAGCGGGCTGACCTTGTTCTCCTTCATGAACTCCATGAGCTTCTTGTTCATCTTCGCCGCGTCATCCTTATATTTCTCCTTGAGGGCGGCCATCTGCGGCTGCAGCGCGGCCATGCGTTTCATCGAACGCGTGCTGGCCTGCGTCAGCGGCCAGAACAAAACTTTGATGATGACGGTGATCGCGATGATGGCCCAGCCGTAGGGCAGCTTCAGCGCGTGATGTAACCAATTCATGCTGAGCAACAGCGCTTTGGAGAAAAAACCAAAGAACCCGAAGTTCATGACCAAATCCACATTGTTCTGAAACCGGTTCGCGATCCGGGCAAGCGTTTGATATTCCTTCGGCCCGGCGAAAAAATAAATCTGCCGCGCCACGACCTGCCCGGGCGCGAGCACCACGGATGGGTAAACGAACGCCGTCTGAAATCCCTTGGGCGGCGGGGCGCTTCTGCGGTTGGCCGGAATTTCATCTTCGCCCGGTCGTGGCAACTCCACCGGGCGCGAGACGATTTGCAGCGCCGGCTCCTTCGGCATCGCCACCAGCGCGAAAAACTGGTTGTGCACAGACGCCCAAACGACATTGCTCGTGCCGGCGCGATACTCCGGACGCGGTTGCTTGGAACCCATTCCCACACAAGTCAGAAATGAGGTGTTGTCGAACCACGGCTGGCTGACCTCTTGCTTTGCCGCGCCGTCATACCACATGAGACCGACGTTTTGTCCTTGGTCATCCGGCCCCATCGGCGTGGCCGTGCCGATCGTCCATTCCTGCGCCGGCAGGTTCAGCGCCTGGCCAGACGTGTTCTCCAGGCGCACCGTCGCAATCACGAGGTAATTTGTGCTGGGCTGAAATTCTTTAACGAGACGCAGGCCGTTCGCGAGCGTCTTCTCCGCGCGCACGCCGGTGTCCGTTTTCGTCAACGTGAAAACGCCGTCGCCTTGCACAGAATCATCGCCGAGCACGGCCAGGACCGGGACCGAAACGTGGGCGTTAAGCTCGGCCAGATTGTTTGTCAGCGGCTGCTTCTTGCGCCCACGCGGAACCGTTTCGGGGTAACGCACCA
>CAZNOE010000569.1:3580-4367 GCA_964574525.1 uncultured Bifidobacteriaceae bacterium | reverse complement strand
TTCTTCGACTACGCCGCCGTGGATTCCGGGCGCATCCCCGATTACGTCCTCAAAGACGAAAAACTCGTCGCCCAACTGCCCGTGTTCTTCCGCACGCTCTCCGGCCAGAAACCCTCGCGCGAAGATTTGGAAAAACTGGTCGAACTCATCAGAAGCGCCAACCGACCTTGAACGACCCGCGCAAATTCAAAGCGCCATACAATCCCAAGGAGCGTATCTGGCAGGAAGCCGACCGGTTGCGAGCCACGCATCCGGCGGGCCGTTTCCTGCCGGTGCAAGTCCTCGACCTCGCCGAATTCGATCTCCATCTCGAACTCGTTCCCGTGAACGGCCTGCGCGAGCAACTAGATATTGAGCCCTGCTCATGGGCGATTTGAAATCCATTCTCGTGGACAAACGCGCCTTCATGAGTCCGCGCCTCGAATACCGCCTGCGCTTCTCCGTCGCCCACGAAATCGGCCATCTCGTGCTGCACCGCGACATCTACGCTGGCCTGCAACACGCCACCGCCGCAGAATGGTTTGACTACATCTCCGCCATTCCCGAAGGCGAATACGGCTGGGTGGAATGGCAGGCCTACGAATTCGCCGGACGCCTGCTCGCGCCGCCCGAACCGTTGCGTGAAGCCTTTCAAGCCGCGATCCAATCCGCGCAAGCCGCCGGCTACTCCGACTGGCTGGCTGCCGACGAAGCCGCGCTCGACTACATCGCCACGCGCATCGCGCCAAAGTTCGGCGTGTCGGGGGAAGTGATTGCTAAGCGACTCCGCGTTGAGAAACTCTGGCCA
>CAZNOE010000569.1:0-3570 GCA_964574525.1 uncultured Bifidobacteriaceae bacterium | reverse complement strand
AGCCGCGCTCGACTACATCGCATTGCGCAGGGACTACTGTAAACCACCGTCGATCTGAATTTGTCCGCACCCTAGTTTTGCAGCCCACTTCTTAACAGCTTCTGCATTCTCATCGGTTAAATCGTTCCAGTCCTTCACATGGATATGCAGAACCAGCGAAACAGATGCAGCCTGGGCTGGAGAAGTACTCGCGTGAGGCGGAGGTGAAGTCGTAGCGGATTGATCGCGGCGCTCCGATTCGGGCCGCATTTCAATAGCGGTCTGGACTTCATCCAGATTCCCCTTGGTCAACAGCCCTCGCTCATTCTCTACTACTAATCCGGTATAAACTATGAAGTCAATTAAGCGATCCAAGGCGTTAGTATCTCCTTCGGTAGCCCCAGATTTGATCGCTAATGATTTTTTGAATTCCTCTTTCGTGAGTGTGGATCGCAAAGAAAAAGCTTGGATCGCCACTTGGCCGTACCAACATTGACTGGCCAACTTTCTTAAATGGGATTTGGCCCTCTCTTCATCCCAAGCAGCCTCCCGTGCGTACCGAATGGCTTCCTCGCTTGGAAGGTAGTAGCCGTACTTTGGGGAAGTGATGATAGCTGATTCTGCTAAAAAACTGTTATTCGAGCTAACAAGTGTCGGATTCAGCGTGGTGGCGCTCGCTACGTCTTTATAGTTTGTTTGAGATTCACCCCCTTGCGAAGCTACTACGTATCCCTTGATGATTTTGGTGAGCGTTTCGACTCCAGATGCGGGAAGCGCCTTTTCAGCAGACAATTTTGCTATCCTCTGTTTCGAGGGCGTCTCCGCTGCCAACTCTATTGCGTTACTCATTTTTGTCTCCAATGTTAAGTGCTATCCGATACAAAGATGGGATTTCAAAATTGTCAGAACGATTAACAGCAAGGTTGTCTTTCACAGCAATTGCACCGATTCGCACAAGCTCTGAGATCACCAACTGCGCGTCTAGCGGGTCTTTCTTTCCCAGTGCTTCAGACAATTGTGCCCGGGTAAATCTATGAGATTTATGTCCCTTCAACTGTTTGAAAGTCTCGCCGAAATTCTGAAAGACCTGCAAGAAATCACTTAACTTCGACGCTGCGGTTTGTTGTAGCGCTCCGTCCACTGCGGCAGCCGATATAAGCCTTTTGCCCGCTTCATTGATACCTTGCTTGATGAAAGTTTGTTGAAGTTTCTGAGCTTCAACGCAAAAATTGACGAAATCTCGCGGAAGGACATCCCGGTTACCATCCTTAAAAAGTTCATAGAGACTCTCAAACCCGTGCTGATATTGCTTTCCCCAATCGAAAACTTCGTTCAACCACTGGAGAGCCAGTGGATATAGAATGGCCGCTTTGTTCTCCGGGTGCAGCACGGCCAGCCGATGCGCAAGCAATATGGCGATGTCTTCCTTCGTCCACTTCAATTCAAGCTTCACTGCGCTGAAGTGATCTTTATTGACGTAAGTCAGAGCTTGATAAATGTCAGACCTGAAGAAGAGCTTGCAACGTATCCGTTTGAGCCTGATCAATTCTCCGACCGACCGCATCAAATTACTAAGCAGGTCTTCCAACTCGTCACTTGTTCCTCCATTCAGCGAAACTTCATCGAGGCTGTCCAAGCAGAGCCACAAGTCAGCATTCTGGCTGTTCAACCATTCTTCGGCCGTATAGATGACCTGATCGCACTCAGTAGCTCCAAGTGGCGATTTGAGTGGTAACTCGGTGCTCAAGAAGTCACCAAAGCCGACTTTGATTTTCATCGTCCGAAGCGCTTGCCATTTAGTTGGAACCTCGCGAACTAAACCCCATCTGACCAAAAAGCGTTTATACAATTTCTGTAAGTTGTCTGGAAGTATATCCTCCTCAAGAAGCCGTTCGGCAATAAGTGACGCCAGATAAAATCTCCAAAGCACGACTTTTGATTCCGTTACCGATTGAATCGTATGCCAGTGATCTCGAAGCTGTGGTTCATCTCCTACCCATAGATTTGGTTTTTGAAAAATCTGAACCTCACTCTGCAGTTCCCCCAGCATTTGAAAAATTGCGCTCTTGCCAGAACCCTTAGGCCCTAAAACCAAATACGTCTTTTCCGAACAAGCCAGATCAAATGAAGTTGAGCGATAGAAAAAATCCCTCAGATGACGCTCCAATTCGGCAGCACCGATTCCAAAATCTATCTTTTCGAGTTCGCTCATTCGCTTAGTCGCGACGAAATCCACTCACCGATACTTTTATTGTCCACTGATAACGTCTTTTCTGCCAAAATGAAACAGGAATCAGCAAATGGGCGTTTTTTAACGAATGCGCATGAACAACGAGTCACGATCAGTCCTGTCGGTGGCAACCATGCGATCACTCACCGCGGCGCCCGCGCCCCGCTGGCTTTCATGAGCTTCTTCACGTCACTCTCGTTGGCTGGCGGAATCCTCATTACTTTTCCCGCTCGGCAACCTCACGCACCACGCGGCCAATCCCAGCAGGCAAACAATTCCCGCCAGCGAATAGAACACGGCTGCGTATGAGCCGGTCCACGCGTGGCATTTCGCCAGCAGCAACGGGCCGATGGCCGATGCGAGCACCGTCATCATTTGCGCCGTGCCCTGGATGCGCCCGAGTTGTGCGCGCCCAAACGTCTTTGCCCAAAAGCTGAAGAAGATGACGATGACAAATCCGCCGGCCACTCCCATCACGACGGCGAACACGTCCACCTGGCCGACTGTTTTCAGAGACGGCAAACCGAGCAGCGCACCCGCCAGCAATGCCATCGCCAGCGCCATCAGCCGGTTTACGCTCCATTTCGCGGCCAGCCAGCCGCCGAGGAAATTTCCCACGAGCGACGTCAGCGCCGTGATCATCAGGCTGCGATGATAAATGCCGGCCTCGAATCCGCGCTCGGCGAGGATGGATTCGTTGAAGAGGCCGATGCCGGACGCGACCAGGTTGTAAGTGGAACTGGCGAGCGCGAACAGCCAGAACGCCGGCGTCCACAAAGCTTCCAGCCAGGTGAAGTCCGGAGCGGCGCGCGTCTCTTCTGGAGTGGCGTCGCCTTCCAATGACAAACCGCAGTCTTCCGGGCCGCGCCGCACGAGCAGCAGTCCGAGCGGCGCCAATCCGAGCACCAGGCACCAGCCGATGCCGGCCCACGCGTTGCGCCAGCCATGCGCGAGCACGGCGCTGCCCACGAGCGGAAACGCCGCCATGAAACCCATGCTCAACAACACGGAATACATTCCCATCGCCAGACTCAGGCGGCGTTTGAACCATTGGCCCACCATCGTGAGGCTCACGACGGAAAGCGCGCTTTGGCCGAGTCCGCGCGACAGGACCAGCAGCAGAAACATCAGCACGACGCTGCTGGTGCCGCTCATGGTCAGCACCACGACGCCAAGCGCCAGTGAGACGAGCGTGAGCACGATCCGGCTGCCCAGTTGATCCACCAGTCGCCCGATGCCCAGACAGAACAATGAACCGAGCAACGTGGCCCAAAGATTCATCTGCGCGAAGCTGACGCGATCCAGGTGCAAATCTTTGAGGAGCGATTCGGTGACCAACCCGAGTCCCTGCGTGCGTCCGG
>CAZNOE010000568.1:0-4368 GCA_964574525.1 uncultured Bifidobacteriaceae bacterium | reverse complement strand
TGCAGCCGGCAAATGCGCAAGACCTCATCACCAAATTGCAGGCCACCGGAATCCGGCGCATTCAACTCGCCCTCGATCCGCTGCGCGAATCTCCTGATGTCTGGGGTGACGCGCCCGCGCTTTTTCACAGCAACGGCATCACGATTGTATCCGGCATGTTCGGTTGCGTCGGTGAGGATTACACGACGTTGGAATCAATACAGGCGACGGGCGGCATCGCGCCCGATTCGACATGGGCGCAAAACTGGAAAAACATTCAGGCCACGGCAGCGCTCGCGCAGAAGCTGGGGTTGAAACTCGTCACGTTCCACGCCGGCTTCCTGCCGCATGAAGAGAAAGACCCGCGTTCGGCGAAATTGCGGCAGCGCCTGATCGAAATCGCGGACGTGTTCGCGGCGCGGAACATTATGTTGGCGCTGGAAACCGGACAGGAGACCGCCGCGGTGCTGCTCGATTTTCTGCAAAAGCTCACGCGTCCAAACGTCGGCGTGAACTTCGATCCGGCGAACATGATCCTCTACGACAAAGGCAATCCCATCGAAGCGCTGCGCGCGCTCGGCCCGTTCATCCGGCAGGTGCACATCAAGGACGCGCGGCGCACCAAAGTGCCGGGCACGTGGGGTGAGGAAGTCGTCGCCGGCACGGGCGAAGTAGATTGGCGCGCGTTCTTCACGGCGCTCGATCAGGTCACGTTCAAGGGCGATTTGTGCATCGAACGCGAAGCCGGCAACCAGCGTATCGCGGACATTCGCACTGCTCGCGAGCTTGTCGAAAGACTTTTCGCATGAACTCATGCTGCGTCGTTTACAGCGTCGTCAAATCCCGCACCAAATACGCAGGAAGATTCCCTCTCCCCTTCGGAAGGGGAGAGGGAGTAACCTCTGCGGCAACACCAACTTGTTTCATGAACACAGCCAAATCAGAAGTTTCGGACCGCGAAGTCAACGTGGCCGTCGTCGGCCTCGGATTCATGGGCATCACACACATCAAGGCGTATCATCAGATTGAGTCCGCCCGCCTCGTCACGGTGTGCGACGCAGTGCGCCTGCCAATCAACGGCGTGCTCGCGGGCGTCAGCGGCAACATCAGCGGCACGGACGCCATCAATCTCGGCACTGACATCAAAGTCTGTCGCCAGCTCGAAGAAGTGCTCGCTGATCCCGCCGTCGAATTGGTGGACCTCTGCGTGCCAACGCCGCTGCACCCATCACAGGCGATCGCCGCGTTGCAGGCCGGCAAACACGTCATCTGCGAAAAACCGCTCGCGCGCACCTCGGCGTTGGCGCGCGACATCGTGAAGGCTGCCAAATCGGCGAAGGGCTTCTTCATGCCGGCCATGTGCATGAGGTTTTGGCCGGGCTGGGCATGGCTCAAGGAACTCGCCGAGGAAAACACGTACGGCAAAATCCTTACCGCACGGTTTCGCCGGGTCTCGGCGCCGCCGGGCTGGAGTCGCGACAGTTATTTCAAGGGCGTGGATTCCGGCGGCGCCTTGCTCGACTTGCACATTCACGACACGGATTTCGTGCAGTTCCTTTTCGGCCGACCAGTCAGTGTGTTCTCCACCGGCTTGAGCCGTTTCAGCGGCGCGATTGATCACGTGGTGACGCAATACAAAGTTGCGGGCGGCGCCACGGTTTATGCGGAAGGCAGTTGGCTGCTCACGCAAGGCTTCGGCATGTCCTACACGGTGATGTTCGAGCGGGCCACGCTGGATTTCGACAGCGCCCGCGGCGCAGATGCGTTGCGGGTAGATGAGGAAGGCCAGCCCTCGCGCGTCATCAAATCCGAAGGCCCGGACGGCTACGGCGGCGAACTGCGGCACATGCTCGAAGCGATTCAAAACGGCACGCCGCCAACCGTTGTGACAGCGCAGGATGGCTTGAGCGCGGTGGAAATTTGCGAGGCGGAAGAGAAGTCCGTCAACACCGGGCAAGTAGAGTCACTTTAGAATTCGCCCGCGAACGATGTCCATGATGAATCGCATCCTCCGAATCTCTTTCATTCTGCTGTTGGTGGTGCTTTCTTCGTCCGAGTCGCGCGCGGCGAAGGAGATTTTTTACCCAGTCGGCGCGGCGAGAATTGACATCACTCCCGATTACCCGGTCCGGCTCAGCGGCTACGGCGGGCGGCGCAATGAATCCGAGGGCGTTGACCAGCATCTGTTCGCCAAGGCGCTCGCGATTGGCAGCGACAAGGATGGCGTCGCGTTGTTACTCACCGTGGACAACGTCGCTGTGCCTGAATACATCCGCGACGAACTTCTGCGCCGGCTCGCGAGAAAACCTGTCGTCTGGCCGGAGCGGTTGGCGCTCTGTTCCAGTCACACACATACCGCGCCGATGCTCAAGAACGTATGTCCGACGCTGTTCGGCATGGACATTCCGGCCGAACACCAGGCGCACATTGACCGTTACACCCGCGAACTGACGGACAAGCTCGAACAAGTCGCGCGGGCGGCGTTGAAGGATCGCAAACCAGCAACATTGGTGTGGGGACAAACGCGAGCGAGCTTCGCCGCGAATCGCCGCATCGTGGGCGGCCCGGCGGACCACGATCTCCCGGTGCTCGTCGCGACGGACAAGTCCGGCAAAATCAGTGCGGTCCTGGTGAATTATGCCTGCCATTGCACGACGCTCGCGGACACGCCGAATCATATCTGCGGAGATTGGGCCGGTTATGCGCAGGAATATGTGGAGCGCGATCATCCGGGCGCAGTGGCGCTCGTGGCCATCGGCTGCGGCGCGGACGCCAATCCGCAGCCGCGCACGGGTCTGGATTTCGCCAGGCAACACGGCCAGGCCATCGCCACCGCCGTTAATGATTTGCTCGCGCGCGGACTTTCGCCGCTTCACTCGAGACTCGAGTGCCGCGCCAAACGCATTGCGCTGCCGTTCGACCAACCACTCACGCGCGAGGAATGGGAGAAGCGCGCGCAGTCGGACAATCACTGGATCGCCTATCACGCGAAGCGAAACCTCGCGCGGCTCGACCGCAGGGAAAAACTCCCGACCGAACTGCCGTACCTTGTGCAGACCTGGAATTTCGGCGGCGAACTGGCGATGGTATTCCTCCCCGGCGAAGTGGTGGTGGATTACTCACTGCGGCTGAAAAAGGAATTCGATCCGGCGCGCTTGTGGGTCAACGCCTACGCCAACGATGTGCCATGCTACATTCCCTCGAAGCGCATCTGGCGCGAAGGCGGCTACGAGGGCGGCTTCGCGATGATCTATTTCGACCGGCCCACGCGCTTCGCGGAAAACGTCGAAGACCTCATCTTCGCTGCCGTTCACGAACTGTTGCCGAAGGTATTTTTGATCGAGGAAAACAAATGAGCCGAGAGGAATCCGACGCCTTGACGTTGCCAAATCTGGCGTGAAATGCGAAGCGTGAGGCGGAATGAATTGCGCTCGCCGCGCTGACGCTTCACCCGCGTACCAGTTTCTTTTCCGACCGCTTCTGGATGATCTGATCCGCCAGCACGCCGATGAGAACGACGGCGCCCATGACGGTAAAGTTGAGAGAACTGGGAATGCTCAACAGATTGACGACATTCTGAAGGACCTGGAATAAGGCTGTGCCGATAATGATTCCAATGATTGAACCTTCACCGCCACGCAAACTGCACCCGCCGAGCACCGCCGCCGCGATGCCGTAAAGCTCGTAGAAACTTCCGTGATTCGAAGGTGAGATTGAATTCGTATAGAACGCCAGCAGGACTCCGGCGACTCCCGTCAGTGCCCCCGCCACCACGTAGCTGCTGGCGATGACGAGCCGAGTGTTGATGCCGGAGAAGCGCGTGGATTCCTCATTGCGCCCGACGGCGAGCAGATAACGCCCGTAAATCGAACGATGCAGCACGAACCACATCACGACCGTAATCACGATCAGAATCACAAACGGCATGGGCAATCCCAGCAGTTTCCCTTTTGATAGCTCGCGCAACGTCTCAAATCCCTCGGCGTTTCCGAAACCTTTTGTGCTGTCCCCCGCGATGAACCGCGCCAGGCCGCGATACAGCAACAACCCGCACAGGGTCACCACGAACGGTTGAATCTTGAGCCGGGTGATCAGCCAGCCATTCGCCCAGCCGAGCACCGTGGGAATCGCGATCGCCATCGCCGCGGCGAGCGGCCACGGCCAGTGCCATTCCGTCAGCGCCATCGCCAGCAGCACGCCGGCCAGCGCAAACACTGAGCCGACCGACAGATCAATCCCGCCCGTGATAATCACCAGGCCGAGACCGAGACTGAAAATGCCGAAGAGGCCGATGCTGTTGGCGAGGTTGATCAGGTTGACCGGCGAAATGAACCGCGGGTTCATGATTGCCGTCACCGTGCAGAGCAGGAGCAAAAGCACTGAGATGCC
>CAZNOE010000567.1:0-4371 GCA_964574525.1 uncultured Bifidobacteriaceae bacterium | reverse complement strand
GCGTGAACGCCGCGCTCCTTCGTCACCCAGAGGCAATCTTGGCTTGCGATTTCGGCACAGGCGCGGAGACTTTCTGTCGCATGTCTGCCCAAACACTGAACTGTCCGATGTGCGGCGCTTCCGCGGCAACGGAGGCGACCCGATGCGAACATTGCGGCGCCCGCTTGGCGACCGTGGCCTGTCCGTCTTGCTTTGGAATGATATTTCTGGGCGCGAAGTTCTGTTCCCACTGCGGCGCGAAAGTTGACCGTGAGGAAGTGCCGCCGGACGCGCGTCAACTGTGTCCCCGATGTCGCATGAACATGGACGCGGTCGTCATCGGAAACACCAAGCTGCGGGAATGTCCGCGTTGCGAAGGCATCTGGGCGGACACACCCTCGCTGCAACAAATCTGCGCGGACCGCGAGAAGCAGGCCGCCGTGCTCGGTGTCGCCGCGCCGTTGCCCACGAACGAGTCCGGCAACGTCGAGAAGAATATCCGCTACGTGCCGTGTCCGAGGTGCAGCAAATTGATGAACCGTGTGAACTTTGCCAATTGCTCCCGCGTTATCGTGGATGTTTGCAAACAGCACGGCACTTGGTTCGACCGGGACGAGTTGCGGCGCATCGTGGAATTCATTCGGGCCGGCGGACTGGAGTCGGCGCGCGCCAGGGAAATGGCCGAGTTGCAGGAGCGGCGTCGCCAATTGAGTACAGCCCAAACCGCCAGCGCGTGGGATACGACCAACCGGCCGCGCGGCTCGCACTACGATGATTATGGAATTGGTATTTCCGCTGCCGCGGAATTCTTGGGCGCATTGCTGGATTGAAGAGTCTGTTTCGATTCATTGCGCGAACCAAACCCGCTAGGAATGTGTCGGGCTTGAGCGTGAGAGATTCTTGAAAATGTTTTGAACAAACGGCGACGGGGACGATCTTCCGACGGAAACCCGGCGACTGTCGCCGATCCGACCTGGACTCCTCTTTTGAACACCCCCGCTCATCCGGAGTATTCTTCAGGCCATTCGACGACCAGCAGCGCGGCTGCCGCCGTGCTCGCCCACTTCTTTGGGGAGGAAACTTCGTTCATTGTAGATTCCGATGTGATGACCGGCGTGACCCGTTCGTTCGCCGACTTCTCGGATGCGCTCGATGAAATCGCCAATGCCCGCATCTTTGGCGGCATTCACTTCCGGTCGGCCTGTAGTGATGGCCGCGCAACCGGTCAAAAGGTTGCGAACCATATCCTGCAACACTCCGCGCAGCGAATACACGGCCACGGTCCTGATGACGACCACGACCGCGATTGATCGTCCGCGGGACTTTGCCGGGTGGGGTGCGCGGAGAAGCGCACCCACCACCAGTGCCACTGGCGGCATTCTCAATGTAAACTGGCCTGTGCAACTCCGGGGGCAGAAGGCAACTTCCGCCCCCAAACGCCGTTGGAGGCACCGATCAGTCACAGCTTGACCCACGAAACATCCGAACCGTGGTTCCAAACCGCCACCATCAAAAAGTGAACACCTCTCAACTCACGGTCAAGACTTCCATCCTGTCGAACAGGGTAACCTCCGGCTTGCCGATGACGCCCGCGCCTTTCATCGCCGTGCGGAGTGCCGCCGACTTGACGAACTTCTTCATCCGCGCCGTGATGTCCCATTCACACCACACCATCAGATCGTTTGGCGTCTTGCTGTTGCGGCAGACGTAAAAACATTTTTCACCCGACTCCTTCCGCCATTTGGCGTGTGTTTTCACGCCACGTTTCCACTTTGCGTAATCGGCGACCTTGTGACGAATCATGACGTAGGGCATAGGATGTTTTTCTTGCTTTGGTTTGTTGATCTTCCCAGCCGGATCGGCGGATGACGAGCCGTCGCCGTGGGTGACGCCGCCGAAACTAACCCTCGACCCCTTCGATGTCGAACAGAAGTTACAGCCGCGTGCGGCCACTGCCGTTGCTGATCGCAGATTTCAACAAGTCAACGGCCTTGCGCTCTTGTTCGTCAAGTTGGTCAAACAACCGCTGCTCACGCAGATCGAACGAACGGCGCGGTTGGCCGTCCGGGGCGCCGCGGCGGTCGCCGTTGTGAAAGCACCAGCCGGCGGCGCCGCCGGCCTTCGCCGCCTGCAGGTCATGCACGAAATCCTCCGCTCGTGGATTCCAATTCGCATAGCCGCGCCGGAAAGGTTCCTGAAAATGGACCGGAACAACCCGGCCCAACTCCTTCATCCAATCGAGCAACTCTCGCGACTTCGCTTCGGTCTGCGCCGGCGACCTGGTATCCCGCGGACGATGCGGTGAAACAAAATCAACCTGAGCCACCTCCAGATATTTCCGCAGTTCATCCCGCGAAAGGTCTCCGCCTTGAGAGGCTGTGATCAAAAGTTCTGGCTTCCGCCCCTTGGCCAGGTCGCGCAGCGCTTTCAGATCAGCGAAACTGGCGAACCGTTTGTCCTGGATGTTGCGTTCGTTGCTCAGGTCGAGATACCAATTGCGCCAGGGCTTCAAGGCGGCGATAACGGTCTCGACGGCGCGGCGATGAGCTTCCAGCGTCAGCAGACGCGGCGATCCGCTCACGCCATTGCCACGCGAGAATGTGACATCCACAACCATGCCGCGCCGGTCGCATTCCGCGACGAGTTTTTTCAACCTGTCGATTTCCGCCGGAATCGGTCGGCCGTCTCCATCCACTGCCGCAGCATCCGCTCCAAACCCTGTCCAATTGGCCCAAACGCGAATCCAGTTGAAGCCGAGCCGCTGCATATCGTCGAGATCAAGGCGGATGAATTCATCCTTTGCCGCGAGCGCGCCGTAATAGCTCATCCCGTAAAGGAAGATTTGCTTGCCGTTGAGTGTGAATTTCGTGCCTTCGACACCAAGGACATGGCGAGGAGTTGTTTCCCTCTCCCCATCTGATGGGGAGAGGGCCAGGGTGAGGGGTTTGTTCCGCTCTTTGCTCTCAGCTTCGGCTAATGCCACGGCTTGCGCTGGCGCTTGTGCTCCCGACCGCCTGAAGGCGGAACTCCCAACCGCTTCGACCATGAGACGCGCCGCTTGGTTGCACTTGCTGTTCGGATTCCCCGGCGATGCGTCATGGTCATCAATCGGCGAATCGTTCCAGCAAGCGATCAGGTCAAGACTCGGAATAATCCAAAGCGTCCGCTTCCCGCCGTGGCCGCTGGCGACGTAAGTGTCCGGCGGCGCGTCCACGTACAGGCGTTGGCCGGATTTGTTCGTGCGGTTGAGCCACCAATTGAAGCTGTAATAACCCGGCCCGACGGGTGTGATGTTTTTGCCTCCGCCAATCGAGTGTTGGCCCGGCAGCATGTCCGCCTCGCGCCCGCTGGTGAGGGGTGTCCCGGCCGGAATGGGGCTGTTGATCGCCATCCTGATGAACTCGGACTTGATCAGTTGTTTGTCGCGCCACTGGCCGTCATGAAGATAGAGCAAACCAATCCGCGCAAAGTCGCGTACTGACAACGCCAGTCTGCCGTCACGATCAGGCCGGCGAAAAGCGTTGAAGGTGAAGGCATCTTCAAACTGGAGCGGCCCGGCCAGGCGCGTCCGCAGCACTTCCGTTCCGTTCGTCTCGAAAACCTTCTGTGTGAGAATGGTGTAATAGAGCGTCAAAGCAAAGTCGTTGTAGGAATACGCCGCGCCGGGCGCTTCAGCCAAACCGTAGCCGGAAGTTTGCGACGCCAGATGCCGCCAGGTCATCGAGGCGTCCTTGCCATTGTTGAGCGTCTTCAGGCGCGGCTCGAACTCAGCCACGAGATCGCCCACGCTTTTTAGCCGGCGTTCCAGAACCGCCATCAGCAGCAAGGTCGAGAGAACCGGTTTGAAAGCCGAAGCCACGTCGGAACTTTTGGTCTGGTCGCCCCACGAATAGACCATGTAGCCATGCCGCACCACACAACCGCGCCCGCCGACCAGTTCCTTGAGCGCGTCGAGTTTTTGCGGCGACAGTCCGGCCTGCTCCGGCGCGCGCGTCTCCCATGTCGCGCCGGGGAAAACGCCGCCCTCACCGTTGACCCGGAAAACGCAGAAGGCGCAAAGAAAGGAAATGAGAAGCCGTTTCATGTGCCAGCGGAAATCACCTTAGTGTGCTGGCGCTCAACCGCCAGATCAAAATGCGGGCAGTTGGATGATTCGGGATGTGTGGTGGGATTCCATGTCACCCAAGCAGCGCGAAAAACGCGCCAGCATCTTGGACTGCGGTGGCTGGCGGGGAACAGGGATGACACCGCTTTCGACCGGGAACAGACGTTCGATGTTGGATGTTCGATGTTCAATGTTCGATGTTTCCCCTACTTCCAAAGCGGTGTGTGCCCTCACCCCTCACCCACCGCAGTCCAAGACGCTGGCGCGCCGGTCGAAACCTTTGGCGG
>CAZNOE010000566.1:0-4379 GCA_964574525.1 uncultured Bifidobacteriaceae bacterium | reverse complement strand
GAGCAGGGCCACCGCGATTCCCAGGTCTCCGTAACACCAGGCCAGGCGCGTGGGCTTCGGTGAAATGCCCGGTCCCACCGTGTAGGGAAAACTTTGCGCGCGATCCGCCGATTGCTGGGCCAGCAGCCAGGCCACCGCCCCATCCAGCAACGGGCGGGCTTTCTGGCGTGCGCCGTGGAGTCTCTCGTCGCCACTCGCGCACACCTGGCCGAGCAGCGCGATCACTCCCGGCACTCCGTGCGCCAGCCCGAGGTTGTAGTAGCCCTCGGGACAATCCTTGCGCTGATGGGCCGGGAGCAGGTCCGGGCCTGTGAACCAGGTGACGCCTTGGGCGGTGCGTTCAGCCGTTTCGTCCAAACGATCCAGCACCAATTCGAGGCACTCCACTCCTGTCTGCCGCGGCAAACGCTCCAACGCATAAACGCCGAAGCCAACCAATCCGCTCACAATGTCGTAGTCCCCGCGCCAGGGTGACCGGCTCAAGAGTTCCCGCAACGCCTCATCAACGGCCTTGTTGGGGTCCTCGTCGTCTCCGTCGAAAAGCCGCCCCTCCAGATGGGCCATCGCCCAAGCCGTGCCCGTGAAACCGCCGTAGAGCGAGGGTGGACTCGGCACGGTGGCGACGGACTCGACCGCGTTGTTCAGGAACTCCATGGCGCTCTCCTCCGCATCGGCCACCAGACCTGATTCCGCGAGGCAGGCGTAGAGCACGGCCAGCCCGGCGCGTCCGCCCGCGAGCGAGCCATCGGCCGCCGCTTCATTCGGGACCGGAGCCGCAGGAAGCTGCCGGAGAGCTCGGGCAATGGCGTGGATCACCTCATTGGCCCGTGTTTTCGACTCCTCATCGAGGATCGGAGTCCACGAGTTCAGAGCCACTGGAAGTTCGTGTTGAATGTCGTTCATGGGAAGCCTCAATGGTTTCGTGACCGCGCATTGGGACCATGAACCCTCGGGACCTGTGTTGGCGCGCCAGCGTTTGGAGTGCGGTGAGCTTGCTCCCGCTTTCCGAGCGTGCCAAAGCGGCGGCAAGCCGCACGCACTCCAAACGCTTCGCGCCTTCTCATGGCCTCCGTTGGATCGACTTTCATGGGAAGAAGAAGTAATCAGTGCTAAGCCGGAACGATGTATTTGAAAAGCAGGGAAACCACAGATGGACGCAGATGAACACAGATCGGAAGCCCGTCCGGGCCGTCTCCAAGTGTCTCACCAAACGGTGAGCGTCCCGCACTGCGGGATCGCGGGAGTTTGTTCTCTGCTCGGTAAAATCTGTGTCCATCTGTGTTCATCTGTGGTTTCCCTCTGCATGGTTCCGGCTTAGTAATCAGTCCACGGCATTTTGTGAAACCTGGGGTAAAAGCCGCGCCTTGCCTTCATTCAGCCGCGCCAGATCCATCAGATACTTTTCCTCCTCCGCATCCAGCGGCCCTTCTTCCAAGGCGGCGGCAAGAGCGGCGATCTCCTCCGGGGTCGAGGGCGAGCATAGCAGCCCGTCGAGTTCGGGCCGGGTGAGGGCGAAACGGTGGCAGTCCGTCACGCGCGGTTGCCAGTAATCGTCGTTCAGACCCAGTGCGGCAAATCGCTCCGGGCTGACGTAGCCGTGCGTGTTGGTGAAGTTGTAGAGCAAAGTTGATCCCCGCGTTCCAAGGTGCGGAAACAAATCGCGCCTGGCGCCGGGATGGGCGGGATTGTAGCGGAGAAAGGCGATGTCCACCATGTCGTGATTGACCGCCAGCAGAGCAGCTTTACGGTCGTGGAAGGAAGCGCCAATGGCCCGGACCCCGGCGAAACCGCATCGGCGATGTTCCTGATACACGGGCAGCCGGGTCAGAAACTCGTGCGCATAGGCCCCGCCGGCCACGGCCACATCCACCGTTTCCAAGCCCGGCACCGCTTCCAAGACTTCCTGCAAACCCATCGAACAGAATTCGGGTTGCGTCGGGTAAATCGTCACCGCGACGACGATCTGCCGCCGGACATCGGGGCCGCGCGCCAGCAGCATTTCCAAGCCGCGGCGCGACGCTTCATAAAGCGGCCAGTGCAGATCGGCGCTGAGAAAGAAGAAATTGATGCCGGCATCAAACGCGGCCGGGATCGCGTCCGGCGACCGAACCATGCCGAGGCAAAACGAACTGACGCTCAACCTGGCTTCACCCAGGTTGAGACGATCGGTGAATTTGTGTAGGGTATGTCGCGAGGGCGTCGTCAAAATGATTTCCGGTGGATTTCATCACATCACCGTTGCGACATCAAGGGTGATGGCATCCTCTGGACCGAATGCATCAGTCTCGGATCCGGCCTGATGGCGTCTAACAAGCCCGCATATTTACAAACAGTTTGAATCAACGGCAGAGTGGAGCGCCGGTCTGCGACCGGCTTTGGGCGCGATGAGGCCGAAAAGCCGGTCACAGACCGGCGCTCCGGCCAGCGGGCGTCTGAAGTATCCTGGCCTCGTCGGTGGAGATGAACGTCAACACTGAATCAGCGATTGCATCGTCAGCTCCCGAATGCCATGATGCTGTGATGAGCACTGAACTTCTGGAACAGAAGCTTTTGGATCTGACCCGGCGCGTCGAGAAGCTCGAAGCCAGACCTGTGGCCAAGCAGACGTGGCGCGAGGCCATCGGAACCTCGAAAGGCGATGAGATGGATCGTGAGGCCGCCCGCCTTGGAGCAGAGTGGCGGGCGCAGGAGAACCTGCGCCGCTGAACTTGTTCCGATGTTTGTCGTTCTTGACACCAACCACTTCCAGGAACTTCGGGAGGATTCGATTCCTGGCAAGCGTCTGGTCGCTCGCCTCGAGGAACACAACGCCGACGTCTTCTGCTGCATCGTCGCCGCGGAGGAATCGCTGCGCGGGTGGCTTGACTTTGTTCGCAGTCGCCCGATCGGCATGGACCAACTGGAGCCTTACTCGAGGCTGCTCGACTGCATCGTGACATTGAACAAATTCACCCTCCTCCCCTTCGATGGCGAGGCGGCGGCGCACTTCCATCGGCTGCGCAAGGATCGGCCACGTCTCGGCAGCATGGACCTCAAGATTGCGTCCATCTGCCTCGCGCATGAGGCCACTCTCCTGAGTCGCAATCTCGTGGACTTCGAGCAGGTCCCAGGGCTTCGCGTGGAGAACTGGCTGGATTGAAATAGGATTGTCCGGCTCAGGACACACGCCCATCGCGACCACGATCTGTTGCCGGACATGAGGTCCGCGCGCCAACAGCATTTCCAGGCCGCGACGCGACGCCTCATAAAGCGGCCAGTGCAGATCGGCGCTGAGGAAAAAGAAATTGATGCCGGCGTCAAACGCAGCCGGGATGGCGTTCGGCGACTCGACATAGCCGAGACAGAACGGGCTGATGCTTAACTTGGCTTCGCCCAAGGTGAGACGGTCCGTGAATTTGGGAAGAGCGAGTCGTGCGGGCGTCGTCACAAAGATTTGCTTTGGATTTCATCTCAACACCGTTGCGTCATCAAGTACTGTGACAAACAAATTTCGATACAGGTAGGTAGGGCGCGTCACTCCGTGCGCGCCGTCCGGCCCAAACCACGCTTCGGCGCGCACGGAGTGACGCGCCCTACCTGCTTCCATTCGGGCAGATTTAATGTAACGGAAATTCTTTGTCGCCGTACTCGCTGTGAAGGCATTCCATAAACCGGATGCACTCGACTCGGCTCCTTGCTGGCGGCACTCGATTTTTAGCAAGTCTTCTGCGCGCTTGCACCGCCACAAGCCACCGTGAGGTTCCTCGCACCACCCTTGATAGCACCGGCGTCCGTAATCGAAAGGTTCTCGATGGTTTCCTTGTGGAGTTTCAGATTCTTAATCTTCACCTGGCTTTTGGCCTGAGGTGTTGCGGCTGCTTCGTTGGTCTTCTTGGTTTTCATCGTGAGTTTGTTTCTTCAGTCTGCGGCTAGCCACTGCCGGTGACGGGGCAACTGGCGTAGGTCTTGCCCCCACCCTTGACGGCTCCCGCGTCCTGATCCGACAGGGTCTCGATAGTTTCCTTGGTGAGCTTCAGGTTCTTGATCTTCACCTTGTCTTTGGGCTGAGGTGTTGCGGCTGCTTCGTTGGTTTTTCTGGTTTTCATGATGTGTTTCCTTTCTTTGGTTTGGTGTTTTTTTGGTTTGATTCGGTTTCGAGCCAGGCTGCGGTGCCGCCTAGCACGTTACCGCGGTGACCGTGCCGCCTTTGCCTCCACCAGCGCCCTTCACGGCCCCGGCATTTTTGGGCGACAGGTCCTGGAGGGTTTCTTTGGTGAGCTTCAGATTCTTGAGCTTCACCTTGCCTTTGGCCTGAGGTGCGGCGGCTGCTTCATTGGATTTTCTGGTTTTCATGATGTGTTTCTTTCTTCAGTTTCGTGGTTCTTTGGTTTGGTTGGTTT
>CAZNOE010000565.1:0-4389 GCA_964574525.1 uncultured Bifidobacteriaceae bacterium | reverse complement strand
GCCGGTCTGCGCGCCACGCGTCGTGGTTACTTGCCCGCCGCCGGTTTATTATGGGCGTACTTACCGGTACGGGCACCGCGACGATTGGCGCGGGCACGACCGCCGATACGACCACGGACGAGGATACGGCCATCGCCGTTAACGGTGTGTAGGGTCACTCACAGTGACCGACAAACTCACGAAAGGCCGGAACGCTGTTCCGGCTTTTCCTTTTTCTCAAGAGTAGGCTGAAACGGATTGTCTTTCGGATCCGCCGGTTTGGTCCTTGGCAAGGGCGACTAAAAAAAGTTCCGAACCAAAATGGGCTGGCCAACGTTACACCATTGAGCCGAATGAACACCGAAACTGTCAGGAACCCAGACAAACTCATGAATGCACTTTCTGAACACGGGAACGGAGAGAGAATCAAGGCGATTATCCGAACCGCCAACACCTCGAAGCTGCGCTATCCGTTGCTGATACTGACCCTCGTGTTGCTGGGCGCGGTGACGATTACAGCCCGGCAATTGGCCGAGGGCATTTTGGACGACGTACAGGTGATTGTAAACGCGTTGGGCCTTCCACAGTGATGACCACCTCGCCATGGCCAAGCTGATTGCTTCCTTGTTCGCCGCGAGCGACGAGCAAACGATGTGGCGGGTCAAGATGCAGGATGACCCGCACGCGTTCGCGCGGCTGGTCACGCGTTGGGAGAAGCCGATCCAGCGCCTGTGCGCGCGGATGACCGGCGATGCCGACCGCGCGCAGGACTTGACGCAGACGGCGTTCGCCCGGGTGTTTGCCCGGCGGGCGAACTGGGAGCCGTCGGGGAGATTTTCGACGTTCCTGTGGCGGATCGCTTTGAATCTTTGTTATGACGACTTGCGCCAGACCCAACGCCGCGGCGAATGCCCGCTTGATGGCCTCGATGAAGAGGGCGGCGCTGGCTACGAGCATTTTGTCGCCGATGAACCGTCTCCCCACGCGCAAGCGGACGCGCGCGAGCGGAGTGAATTGGTGCGCGAGGCGTTGCTTAGACTGCCGCCGCTCTATCGCGAGGTTGTGGTACTGCGCCATTACGAAGCGCTCAAGTTCCACGAAATCGCCGAGGTGCTGGAGATTCCTGAAGGCACGGCGAAGTCGCGGATGGCCGAAGCGCTGACGCAATTGCACCGGCTTTTGAAACACGTAAACGAGGACACGATATGCAATCACAAGAAACAAACACTCGAACCACTGGCGCTTTGAAGCACCCCGACGCGGTGGAATGGATGGCGTTCCTGTACGCGGAAGTGACTCCGGCGCGGCGACGCGAACTGGAAGATCACCTCGCGCACTGCGCCGATTGCTCCGCGCAGATGGAGACGTGGCGTGCCAGCAGCAAGGCTTTGGACGAATGGCGGTTGCCCGTGATACGCCGAACGTCGTCCGCCGCCCGGTTCGCGTCGCGCCCGTGGTGGCCGGTGCTGAAGTGGGCGGCGGCGGCGCTCGTTCTGGGGCTGGGATTCGCTTTTGGACGCCAGACTTCGCCGAACGCTGCCGAATTGGCTGCGCTCAAAGTCTCCGTGGCGCAGCTTGCCGAAGCGATGCAACAAGAGCGCGGTTCGACCCTCAGCAACAATGTGAACATCGCCACGGCGGCGGCCAATGCGGAAACTCTGCGCCTTTTCGCCGAGTATTCGCAGTTGCACGAGAGCCAGCGTGCAACCGACCAACAGAACTTCGCGGTGGCGCTCCGGAGCTTCGAGACGCGATTGGCTCGCTTGCGGGCGGAGTTGGAAACGGTGGCTTTGAATACCGAAAACGGTTTTGAACAAACGCACGAGAACCTTTCGCGCCTGGCGTCATTTTCCGCGCCGGTCAAGAACGACAACTGATTTCTAATTCGGAATAACCACTCACCAAAACACAATTATGAAAAAAAACATCGCAGTCATTGTTTGCACGACCGTGTTGGCCGTTGGCGCCAACTTCAACTGCTCCCTGGCGAAACAGGTTGAGGTGGCAGTGTTGGCCGCTCCAGCCGCAGTGCCCGAGCCACCCGAAACGCCCGAGACGCCAAGTCCCGCCGTGGCAAACTTTGGCGAGGCAGTGCAGGCCTATCAGCTTGTAAGCGGGATGGGGATGGGCGGACAAGGCGGCAGCGCGAGCCGTGCCGGTCGCGCGTTAGTCATTCCCAGGGAGGCGGGCGATCCCAAAGAGTTGACGGAAACGGAAGAGGACTTGAACGTGATGGCGCGGATTCTGGAGAAGGCGGCCAGCGGGCGCGACGACAAACATCCACATGCCATGGGCATTGCGATCCAAGGCAGCTTATTCGGCTCGGGTTCGTCTTCGGTGCCAAGGAACCTCTACATCGAGGGCCACGGGGCGCTTTTCTTTCTGAATGTAAACTTTCCTTTGCTCGCGCCGGCAACTAAAAGCTCGGACACCGACGACAAGGATAAAACGAGCACGGAATGGGAGGAAGCCCGCCGCGAATTGTATCAGAAGCCCGGCTCGGGATTCGAATTCAACTGGAAGTCGGCCACCACGAGTGGTCCGGCGGAGGAATACGACGCGGACAAAGTGGAGGATCTAAAGCGGGATGTGACTGCGGCGCTCAAGAACGCGAGCCACATCCGCAAGCTCAAATCCGATGAAACGGTCACGGTGGTCATCTCCGGCCGCAGCGCCGGCGGGGAAGCCAGCATCGTGAGAAGGAGCAGCGGAGGAGGAGGAAGTAGTGGGGGAGGAGGCAGTGGGGGAGGGAGCTCAGCCGGCGGGGAAACCAGGAGCGTGAAAAAGAGTAGTGGTGGCGGAGGCAGCGCAAGCAGCAGTCGCACTACGGTTGCGGTTGCCAGAAGCGGCGGCGGCGAGAGCCACGGGACGAAGCTCATCCTCCGGGCCCGCAAAGCCGACATTGAATCGTTTCAGAAGGACAAGCTCAGCGCGGAGGATTTCCGCAAGAAAGTAACGGCGATTGTTTACTGAAGCTCAGCGATTGGAGGACATAGGAACCTTGGCGCGGTGCGCGCTAACGAGTCGCCACCGCGCCAATTTGTTTTCTGAACGCCGGTGGTCGTCAGGGGGTGAGAGACACGCGCAATGATCTTCCCGAAATCCAGGCCCTCCAAACGTCCACTCCAAGCAATTGCTGAAGTCGCTGCTGTAGTTCCTGGCCTTGTGTGGTTCGCTCGGCCGGATTCAACGTGGGCGCCTTGATCAATGGATATTGAAAACGAGGCGTGGTTCCGCCGAGTTGGTCGAGTTCGGTTTGCAACTCGAATGACGCCACAAGCGTTTCTCGCGATAATCCGTAGCGGTCCGCCAGATTGCGCAATCGCTGCCCCGTTTCGCTCGTGGCCATCTGGTAATCAATGTAGCGGTCGGAACCGAGCGCACCCTTTAAGCCGGCTTCCAACTCTTGCTCGGCTGCTGTGATTCTCTCCGGTGTCTCCGGCCTGGCCTGCCACCGCTCATAGACGCCGCCAATGTCGTCCCAATATTTGGATGTTAGCCGGAACATCGTTTGCATTTCTTCGTCGGTCGGCTCCATCCCCAAGGTGCGCCGGGCCAGCTCCGCGCCCACGGGCGTGGTGTTCATCTCAAAACGCTCGAACTCCTCGGGCGTCAGCACCTGCCTCAAGGCCGCATGCAATGTTTCCACCACATTCTTGTATGCAGCCATTTCGACTGCCGGATTCTTCGAGTTCTGTTCGAATTCCATCGCCTCTCCCAGAATCTCATTCTCCTGCGCAATTTGCACAGCGTCGCGCTTTTCCCCAGGCAAGAGATCCAGGGCATATTCGATTGATTCATAATTGCGCGGACCGGATGTCCGTATGGTTTCTCGGGGGACATATTCGCCTAGAATCTCCTTCAAAGCGGTTTGCTTCTCGATTAACAGGTCCCGCAGTTGGCTGACACGGTTCGACTCGGAACTGAATGGGAGGCGGGGACGCGCGGAGAGCGGCGCATCGTATGGCGCCGGCGGAGCACGCAGTCCTTTCTCACGTTCTTCGTAAAGCTTTTCGATATCAGCAATAACAATTTCGCGGACCAGGCCGGGCGGAAAACCCGCCTCGCGAAGATTCGCCGCGTATTGCTTGTAGTCCGTAGTCTCCAACCCGCTCCAACTCATGGCTGGCTCTGCAGTGCGAGTCGCGGACAATTCAGTTTCACGCTTCTGCGTCTCTTCCACGGGCGTTTTGCGTACCCCAACGGGTTCCGCCGACGATGCGGAATCCATGAGCTTCGAAGGAGGGGTTTCGATCCGCCCGTCTTCCGGGTGGAAGAAAAAATTGGCAAGCAGCAAGGCGGCGCCGGTTACCGACAAAGCCCAGGTGAGGAATGAATGTTTTCTGAAAACGTTCCACAGCCATCCCACAGAAATCAAAAAAATGCTGGAACGCTTTGTTTAGCCCTGCC
>CAZNOE010000564.1:0-4400 GCA_964574525.1 uncultured Bifidobacteriaceae bacterium | reverse complement strand
TTCGATCTGGGCAAAGTGCTGGTGGATTTCGATTATTCCATCGCCGCCCGCAAAATCACCGAGCGCTCCACACGGATCGCCGTTGATATCAGGAAACTCTTCGACCACTCTCCTTTGCTCCACCGCTACGAAACGGGATTGATGACGCGGCAGGAGTTCTTCGAGGAAGTGCGCCGCGCCACCGGCTTTCGCGGCCCCCTCGAGGAGTTCAGCGGATTTTTTGCCGACATCTTTTGGGAAATTCCGCCGATGATTGAAATCCAGGCTGCCCTGCGCCGCCAAGGCGTCCCGACTTACATCTTCTCGAACACGAACGACCTGGCAATCCTGCACATCCGGCGAAACTTTCCCTTCTTCGCCAACTTTGACGGCTATATCCTTTCATATGAAATTGGCGCCATGAAACCCGACGCGAAGATTTACGAGGCATTGGAAAGGATGGCCGGCAAGCGCGGCGCAGAAGTCCTGTATCTCGACGATCGGCAGGAAAATCTGGATGGGGGGGTAGCCCGCGGCTGGCAGGTGATCTTGCAGACCGACCCTCAAAAATCCCGCGCCGCGATGGAAAAGCTGGGGCTGCTCACCAATACGTGACTCTGTAGCAGCCGACGTGAGGAGGTTCGCTTTGAAATCTGAAATCAAAACCTGTTAGGGCCTCGTTACCTCGGCTGCTACGAGGGCCGGACGATCAGTTCTGGTCGGCTGCACTCTGCGCAGCCTTCGCGTTAAGCAATGCGTCAAGGGCGTAGTTCGTATCACCGAGCGAGAAGAGCCGATCCGAAATGTCATTCAACGCCCGACGAGTGGCTTCGAACCGTTCCGAGAGCGTGCCGAGGATGTTCGTCAGTTCATACCGCTGCGCGAGGCGATGGTCGCTGGCCGCGCGATATTGCGACCGGCCCAGAGCTTCGTAGTATTTCAAATCGGGAAACCCGCGCTTTTCCGCGCGAAAGCGAATCCGCTCCGGAAACACGCCGGACAGGAACAGCGAGTGGTTGCCGATGTGAACGCGAATGAGAAAGCTCGTGCGGTCGTCGGCGGTCTGGAGCGCGGCGAGCATTTCGAAGAAGTAATCGAGCGGATTCGTCTGGCCCGGAACGACACAACGCGAGCGCTCGGTCCGTGCGAATTCCGCCAGCAGTTCTGCGACATAATCCGCCACGGCGCGGTCCTTGATGTCGGCGCGCAGGAAGACATGGCGCACCAGGACGTAGAAATAGAAGTGTGTCGAGACCCGCAGGCAACCCCTTCGCTCGAGCAAGGCGTGCAACAGCGCCTCGTCGTCGAGGATCAAATCGCGCGACTCCTCGTCGCCCAGCAATTTGACCAGGCAATCGGCATTGCTGATCTTGCCGCCCAACACCGACAGAATGAAGTCAATGTCTTCGGCCGCGAACTGCACGCGGCAGTTAGGTTGAATCATTTTCATTGTCTCAGGCTGTTGCCTTTTATGACGATTTCGCCGCGCGTTGATTCAAATGCGCTGCTTCACCACATTATGCCGTCAGATATGAACAAAGCAAAATCAGTTCCAACCGACGGAGCGCGGAACACCCAGACTCGCGAGTTGGAGTCCAAGCTCCAGCTTGCCTTCTCCCGACAGGCCAAAGCCTGAACTCCAACTCCAGTGCAGGCCAGGCGGTGCTCCCGCCGACGGCAACGAATTGCTGGACAGTTTTGCCCAGCTTGTAGAATAAGGGCGCAAAGTAGATGCACCTTGACCCGTACCAACCGCCGGATTCCCTGCCTGCCCGCATCGCTGCCCGCTCGCGTCAGCAGGCAATGGACTGGAGTCTGGTGCTCGCGAGTCAGGGAATTGAACCGGTCATCGAACAAACGGAAGAAGCCGGCTGGGCATTGGTCGTCGCAGCGCGCGACTACGAAACCTCTCTCGCGGCAATCCGGCAATACCGTTGGGAAAATCGGCGCTGGCCGTGGCGCAGTCCTGCATTTAAGTCCGGTCTCGTTTTCGATTGGGGAAGCGCCGCGTGGGTCGTGCTCACGGTCGTCTTTTACTGGCTGAGCGATACACGCGGGAGACTGCGCACAGCGGGAATCATGGACGGCGCTGCCGTGGCGCACGGTGAGTGGTGGAGGTTATTCACCGCAACCCTGCTGCACGCCGACCTGGGCCATCTCGCGACCAATGCGGTTTTCGGTTTCCTGCTGATCGGCCTGGCGATGGGCCACTGCGGGACGGGCGGGGGTTTGTTGGCCGCCTATCTGGCCGGCGCCGGCGGCAATGTCGCGTCGTGGCTCGTTTACGGCGAAGCCCATCACGGCCTCGGTGCTTCCGGAGTAGTGATGGGCGCACTGGGATTGTTGGCGGTGCAATCGTTGCCGCTGTTGAAAGGGAATCCCAAGGCAGCGAAGTTCGCGATTGGCGGTATTGTGGGCGGCGTGATGTTGTTTGTGTTGCTCGGCCTGACCCCGGGAACGGATGTCGTAGCGCACTTCGGAGGATTTGTGGCGGGCCTGCTGCTCGGTTCGTCGCTGGCGCTCGTGCCCAAGCTTGTGCAGAAAACGCTCGTCAATCTTGGAGCCGGTTTTCTTTTCACGGCGCTCGTGGTTGTGACCTGGCTATTGGCCTTGACCCGGTGAAAATCCTGCTGGCGAACAACAGGGGAAAACTTCATCCTCTTGCGGTCAATGAGAATGTTCGGACCGACAGTCGTTTCCCTGCTGATCCTCGTTTCACTTTTTCCAATGGTCTCCCAAAGCGCACCGCTCGACGCCCGGGGCAATCAATTCATCGCCTTCAAATCTTTTTCCATCTTCAAGAAATCTCCCGGCGACCAAGCCGGCGAAACAGTCCTGGCTTCGCCGGAGATTCGCGCTCGCATCGGGTGGGACGAACTCATTGCTTCGTGGAATGCGGAGATGCCAGCCAGCGCGTATTTGAAAATCGAGGTACGCTCGATCTATCCCGACCATGCGACGAAGTGGTACACGATGGGTCTCTGGTCAGGTGATCCCGCGCAACACCCGCGCGAGAGCGTGCGCCGGCAAAAGGATGAGGACGGCAACGTGGACACGGACACGTTGATCCTCCGGCAGCCGGCGGAGCGTTTGCAACTGCGACTGACTCTCGGCGGTAAAGCCAAGGAAAAGCCCAAGCTCAAATTCCTCAGCGTTTCATTGCTCGACAGCAAGGCAGTGCGCTCTCCGCTTCCGCCAAATCGAAAAGCTTGGGGAAAAACCGTTGACGTGCCGGAGCGTTCACAGATGACTTACGAGAATGGCGGCGTGCTTTGCAGTCCGACGACAGTCTCGATGATTCTGGCGCATTGGAGCAAGGAACTGAACCAGCCCGGTCTCGACCATGACGTGCCGGAAGTGGTGAAGGGTGTTTACGATCCGAAATGGACTGGCACCGGCAACTGGGTCTTCAACACCGCCTACGCCGGCTCGTTTCGCGGGATGCGCGCCTACACCGCGCGTCTAAGCGACGTGGCCGAGCTTGAGGATTGGATCGCGCAAGGCCTACCCGTTGGCCTCTCTCTTTGCTACAATCGTCTGCGCGGAAAGGGCCGCACGCCAAGCGGCCATCTCGTGGTGTGCGTCGGTTTCACGGAAAACGGCGACGCCGTGATCAACGATCCGGGCACGAGTAAGAACGTGCGAAAAGTTTTCCCGCGCGCAAATTTGATTGATGCCTGGGCTTACTCGAAGAACGCGGTTTACTTCATCTACCCGAAGAAGGCCAAACTGCCGAAGGACCGGTTTGGCCATTGGGATTCTCCAACGGCAACAGCGGCGCTGAAGTCGCCGCAGTCCAAACGCTGACGCGACCGCCAAGCGTCTCCGAAATTCGCGAAGCGTCTGGATTGCGGCGCGTTCACCGCCGCTTTCCTTTGCCCCGGCAGCGCTCTCTGGTTAAGATTTTCGGCGATGTCGAAAACAGGCACAGTCTATCTCGTTGGCGCCGGACCCGGCGACGCGGGATTGCTGACGTTGCGCGGCGCGGAACTGCTGCGGCGCGCGGACGTGGTGATTTACGATCTGCTCGTGAACCCGGAGTTGCTGCGCCTTGCGGGCAAGAACTGTGAACTGATTTCGCGCGGCAAACGACAGGACGTTTCGCAGGAAGACCTCAATGCGCTGATGATCAAGAAGGCGCGCGAGGGCAAATGCGTCGTTCGTCTCAAAGGGGGCGATCCCTACATCTTTGGCCGTGGCGGCGAAGAAGCCGAGGCACTCGCGGCGGCCCACATTCCATTTGAAGTTGTTCCGGGCGTTTCCTCCATTTCGGCCGTGCCGAATTATGCCGGCATCCCGCTCACCCATCGCGATCACACCTCGAACTTCACCGTGTTCACCGGCCACGAAGCCGACGACAAATCATTTTCGCCCTCTCCCCCCTCCACCCCCCTCTCTGCAAGCTCGCGGGGTGAGGGGGG
>CAZNOE010000563.1:0-4401 GCA_964574525.1 uncultured Bifidobacteriaceae bacterium | reverse complement strand
TGCAACGCGAGCACGATGTTTTCGCGCACGGACAAATGCGGAATGACGCCTTCGACCTTCCGGTTCTCCGGCGTAAAGCCGAAGCCCGCACGAATCGCCTGGCGCGGCGAATGCATGGAAACCGCGCGGCCATCCACTCGCATTTCGCCGGTCTGCGCCTTGTCTATGCCAAAAATCAATCGCGCCGTTTCCGTGCGGCCCGAGCCGAGCAAACCCGCCAGCCCGACGACTTCGCCTTTGGCGATGGTCATGTCCATCGGCGCGATGGAACCGGCGCGACCGAATTGTTTGAGTTCCACAAGCGGCGCGTGCTGCGGTCCGGCTTTCGCTTCGTCAACACTGCGCCGCACGGCTTCCATTTGTGCGAGCGCCTTGCCGATCATCCGGCTGACCAGTTCGAACTTGGGCAGCTTTGCGGTTTCGTATTCGCCGACGAGTTTGCCGTCGCGCAATACGGTGATGCGGTCGGAAATCGCATAGACCTGATCGAGGAAATGGGTGACCAACACGATGCCCATGCCTCGCGCGCGGAGCTTGCGCAGTACGGCGAACAGTTCCTCCACCTCTTTCTGGTCCAGACTCGAAGTCGGCTCGTCCAGAATCAGCAACTTCCCGGAAACATCGAGCGCGCGAGCGAGGGCGACGAGTTGTTGGATGGCAATCGAGCAGGCTGAAAGCGGTTGCCAGACATCAATCTTTAAATCAACTCGTGCCAGTGCTGCTTCCGCCCGCTGGGCCATCGCCCGCCAGCGAATCATGCCAAACCATGTGGACTGCCGGCCGAGACAAATGTTTTCGGCGACCGAAAGATGCGGGATGAGATTGATCTCCTGATAGACGGTGCTGATGCCCAGCGCCTCGGCGGCTTTCGGTGATTGCGGATTGATCTCCGCGCCATCAAATCGGATGATGCCTGCGTCGCGCGGATAGACTCCCGTGAGAACTTTGATAAGAGTGCTTTTGCCCGCGCCGTTCTCGCCCATCAACGCGTGAACCTGACCAGCACCGACGGTGAAATCCACTCCCTGCAACGCTTTGACGCCGGGAAAACTTTTGGCGAGACCGCGAATCTCCAGCAGCGCATGAGGAGGCGTATCCATGCACCCTCAGCCCTCACCCCTAACCCCTCTCCCATCCGATGGGAGAGGGGAACAGCAGGCGGACGTTCTGCGATTACTTCGGAATGGTTTGGCAAATGCCGCGCTCTGATTTGCAACGGAGACGGCTGACGATTCTCCCTCTCCCATCGGATGGGAGAGGGCCGGGGTGAGGGCTTGGGGCATCTCCAAAGCTTCGCCTTCGTCGAAATCCGCTATCAATACTTCCGCTTGGGCAATTCCGCCGCCGCCTGCGACATTTCGTAAACGCCTTCTTCCACCGCTGTGCGCTTCGGCAATTTCTTCTTTGCCATGATTGCTTCAACCGCGTCGAAAAGCTGTGGGCCGATGAGCGGATTGCATTCAACCGTGCAATTCAATTTGCCCGCCGCCATCGCCTCGAACGCGCCGCGCACGCCGTCAATCGAAACGATGAGGATATCCTTGCCCGGCTTCACGCCTGCCTCTTCCATCGCTTGAATCGCGCCCAGCGCCATGTCGTCGTTGTGAGCGAAGAGCGCGGTGATCTGCTTCGCCTCCGGACTTTTGAGAAACGTCTCCATCACTTCCTTGCCCTTGGCGCGGGTGAAATCGCCGCTTTGCGATTTGGCGATTTTCATGCCGGGATGTTTCGCCAGCACTTCCTCGAAACCTTTCTTGCGGTCAATGGCCGGCGCTGAGCCAGGTGTTCCCACCAGTTCGGCAATCACGGCTTTGCCATCCGTGGCCTTGGCCAGCCAGACGGCGGCGCGACGGCCTTCCTCCACAAAATCCGAACCGATAAACGTTACATAGAGCGAATCATCCGTGACATCCACGGCGCGGTCCGAGAGCACGACGGGAATGCCTGCCTTCTTGATCTCGCGCAGCACCGGCTCCCAGCCCGTCACCACCACGGGCGAAAACGCGATCACGTCCACGTCCTGCGCGATAAATGAGCGCAGCGCCTTGATCTGGTTCTCCTGTTTCTGCTGCGCGTCGGCAAACTTGAGTTCAATGCCACGCCTGGCGGCCTCGGACTTGATCGAGTCTGTGTTGGCCGTGCGCCACCCGCTCTCCGCGCCGATTTGGGAAAAGCCGACAACGATCTTCTTTTTGTCGGCAGCGTGTGCAGGCGGCATGCAAGCCGCAAGCAACACCAGCGACAGGAAGAGTTTGCTCGAACCGAACCGATTTGCGTGATGGGTGTTCATACAATCATCTTTGAGTTTGCGGTTTCATCTGTTTGATTTCTACTCAGATCAAAGGCGTCTGGCGAACGAAATCTGCCTCTGCATACAGCTTAGAAAGACCTTGTCGCCGATGGTTCGGTCTATTCTGCCGCAACTTGGCCGCAACGCGCGAGCTTTTGCCCATGCTGGAAATCCACACGCGCCTATTCCAGACCCGCTCGCAGATTGAGCAAGACACGCGCGCAGCGGCGGGGCAAAATGTCGGGCGCAATGCAACGCATCACCATCATTGATTCGCACACCGGCGGCGAGCCGACGCGCGTGGTCGTCGCCGGTGGGCCCGACCTCGGTCGCGGCCCGCTGGCCGGGCGACGCGAAAGGTTTCAGAGCGATTTTGACCGCTTTCGTTCCGCGGTCGTGAACGAGCCGCGCGGCTCAGATGTGGTCGTCGGCGCACTGCTCGTCGAACCGGAGGATAAGTCGTGTGCTTGCGGTGTCATTTTCTTCAACAACGTCGGCTACCTCGGCATGTGCGGGCATGGCGCGATTGGGCTGGTCGCCACGCTCGCACACATGGGAAAAATCAAGCCAGGTGATCACAAAATAGAAACACCCGTTGGCGTTGTAACAGCGACGTTGCATCCGAACGGTGAGGTTTCCGTCGCGAACGTCCCAAGCTGGCGGGCGAAGAAAGATTTTACAGTGGACGTCGTCGGCGTCGGTGTCGTTACTGGCGACGTGGCGTGGGGCGGTAACTGGTTTTTTCTCGTCGAAAAACATAGCCAGGAACTCACGCTCGCCAACGTGGATCGTCTCACCGATTATTGCTGGCGCGTCCGACAGGCTGTGAACGCGCAGGGTTTCCTGGACGTTGATCACGTCGAGCTTTTCGGTCCGCCGACCATCGCAGGAGCGCACTCGCGCAACTTCGTCCAATGCCCCGGCAAAGCCTATGACCGCTCGCCCTGCGGTACCGGCACGAGCGCAAAACTCGCCTGTCTCGCCGGCGACGGCAAACTGGCCGAAGGCGCGCAGTGGATTCAGGAAAGCATCCTCGGCAGCACGTTCAGCGGGAAGTTTCGCTGGCTCGACCGTGCGGCTGGAAAAATTTCACCCGTCGTTACCAGCACGGCGTTCATCAATGGCGAAGCCACACAGTTGCTGGACGACAAAGACCCGTTCTGCTGGGGGATTCGTTCATGAACCCTACCTGGGAGCGCTGGCGTCCCGCCGGCGAGTTTCGAACTCCGCAACACGGCAGCGTGTCGGCGAGACGCCAGCGCTCCCCGGTAAGATGACATGAGCAAGCGCGTCGTTATCATTGGGGCTGGCGTGATCGGGCTTTGCACCGCGTACTATTGCGCGCGGCGCGGCTTCGCCGTCACGGTCGTCGAGCGCAAACCCGCACGCCGCGACGGCTGCTCCTTCGGCAATGCGGGCATGATCGTCCCGAGTCATTTCATCCCGCTTGCCGCGCCAGGTATGGTCGCGCTCGGCCTCAAGTGGATGTGGAATCCGGCTTCACCGTTCTACATCACGCCGCGTTTCGATGCGGACCTGATGGACTGGGGATGGAAGTTCTGGCGCGCGGCCAACGCAGAACATGTTCGTCGTTCCGCTCCGTTGATACGCGATCTCAGCCTCGCCAGCCGCGCGTGCTTCGAGGAATTCGCGGCGCTGCCGGAAACCGATTTCGGGCTTGTGAAAAGGGGTTTACTCATGCTCTGCAAGGAGCAACACACACTCGACGAAGAAGCCAAAATGGCCGCACAAGCCCGCGCGCTCGGCATTCCGGCAGATGTTCTCGACGCGAAACAGACCGCCGCGCTTGATCCCGGTGCGCGCATGGACAT
This sequence comes from uncultured Bifidobacteriaceae bacterium, assembly GCA_964574525.1. GTDB lineage: Bacteria > Verrucomicrobiota > Verrucomicrobiia > Limisphaerales > JADLHS01 > WYBW01. The sequence goes on along the minus strand of CAZNOE010000563.1, from coordinate 279 downwards.
CGCCGGCTCGGTTTACTTTCCCTTGGATTGCCACCTCACGACGGACCGCTTCATGGCGTCGTTGCAAGCGCAGCTTCAGCGGATCGGCGTGCAATTCTCGTGGGAAAGCGAAATCCTTGATTGGAAGACCAAGCCAGATAATCGCGTTCATGCCGTTAAACTTTTCACAGGCAAGGAAGTTGAAGCGGATGAATTCATCCTTTGCGGCGGCTCGTGGTCGCCCGAACTGGCGCGCAAATTGGGCCTGCGAATTCCGATCCAGGCGGGCAAAGGCTACAG
>CAZNOE010000562.1:0-4408 GCA_964574525.1 uncultured Bifidobacteriaceae bacterium | reverse complement strand
CGTTCTCTTCGGCGCGGCGCTGGTCGCGCTGGCGGGCGCCATTCCAGCCCGCGCGGATGTGCCGGGCATCATCACCTACCAGGGCCGCGTCACCTCGCACGGCACGAACTTCACCGGCTCCGGCCAGTTCAAGTTCGCCTTGCTCAATGGGGTCGGCGGGCAAAGCCTCTGGAGCAACAACGGCACCAGCACCAACGGCTCCGAGCCGACCCTCCGCGTCACGGTCTCCGTCGCCGACGGCCTGTTCACCGTGCCCTTGGGCGACACGTCGCTCGCCGGCATGACCGTCGCGATTCCCGCCGCCGTGTTCACGAACGGCGACGTGCGTTTGCGCATCTGGTTCGACGACGGCGCGAGCGGCTTTGCGCAGCTTTCGCCCGACCAGCGGATCACTTCGTCCAGTTACGCCTTCATGGCCGCCAACGTTTCGAACGGCGCGATCACCGGCGACCAGATCGCCAACGGGACGGTGGGCACCAGCGATCTGGCGGACGGCGCCGTGACCACGCCGAAGCTCGCGGACGGCGCGGTTACGACCGTCAAGCTGGCGGACGGTTCGGTCACGCCGGAGAAAATCCCCACCAATTCCATCAGCGGTCAAAAGATTTTGCAAAACTCACTAACGTCGGAAGACATCGCCGACACGCTGCGCTTGCGCGATCTGCAAATTGAGAGCGCGGGCGGATTGGATCGCGTCCAACTCACCGAAGTCTCCGACAGCGGCGTGCTCTACATGAACCACGGCACCATTGGAAGATTCCTGGAAGCCTCGGGCACCACGGTCGGGGGCTTTTTGCGTTTGTATGATGCGTTCGGAGGAATTGGTTTGGGGCAAACGACGGTGGAGTTGGGTTCGTCATCCGTGGGTGGTTACGTGAGCGTGTTGCAGGGCAATGACACGACCGGCGTGCGGATCAACGGCCAGAACGGGGCCACCGCCGGCGGCATTATTCTCGTTTATCGCGATGCGGGGTTGGGTCTGGCGTTGCAAGGCAGCACGAGTGCGGGACAGGGTTCCCTCTTCACGATGTATAACGGCCTCGGCGAAGACACGTTCACGGTGGACGCAGATTCCACCGGCCGCGGCAGCACGCTCGCGCTGGGCAACGGCACCAATGTCACCACGGTTTTTCTCGATGGCAACAGCGCGGGGGGCGGCGGCGAGGTTTCCGTGCGGGGCACGACCGGGACGGAAACCATTGAACTCCTCGCCAACACGAGCAGCGGGCAAGGCTCACGGCTCTTGATGCGAAACGGCCTCGCCAGCACGACCGTGACGCTCGACGCCGACGCCAACGGACGCGGCGGCGAATTCTCCTTGTTCAACGGCACCAACGTCACCACGGCTTATCTCGCCGGCAACAGCGGCGGCGCGGGGTTGCTCCAGTTGCGAAACTCCGGCGGCACAACGCTCGCGGAACTCGACGGCCTCGGCGCGGGCGGCGGCGGTGAACTGGTGCTCAAAGACGAAGATGGCACCACGACCGTGTTCATCGAAGGCGCGGAAGCCGCAGGCAACGGCGCGCAGATCGCGCTCTACAACGGCGCGGGCACCGCGACCATCGTGTTGGACGCCGATTTTGGTGGCGAAAGCCGCATCACCACGCAGGTCCTGGAAATCACCGGCGGCAGCGACCTCTCGGAGAACTTCGACATCCAATCACCGCACGCCGAGCCGGGGATGATTGTGCGGATTGATCCCGTGCATCCCGGCGAACTCGCCGTGAGTGATCGCGCGTACGACCGCACCGTGGCCGGCGTGGTCAGCGGCGCGGGCGGCGTGAAGCCCGGCATGTTGATGGGCCAACGGAACACGAAGGCAGATGGCAAGCACCCGGTCGCATTGAGCGGTCGCGTTTATTGCCTCGTGGATGCGAGCACCGGCGCGATTGAGCCGGGCGATCTCATCACCACCTCGGCCACGCCGGGCCACGGGATGCGAGTCACGGATCACGCGCGGGCGCAGGGTGCGATCATCGGCAAGGCGATGACGGGACTCGTGAGCGGGAAGGGCCTCGTGCTCGTGCTGGTTTCACTGCAATAGCGGCTGTGGAAATCTCAGCGCTATTCAAACTATGAATCGTCTTCCCTTCAGTCTCAATCGGAACGATGCCGTTGGCGAAGTGGCCAGGCGCGAGAGGAGCGCGGCGTTTACGCCGCTTTACCGCCCGCCTGCCCAGCGATTATTGAACACCCATGAGTCCTTCACGTTGAAGCGGCATAAATGCCGCGCTCCCCGCGCGGGAAACTTTGCGTGGTGCGCGCTGGTCTTGCTCGCGGCAATTTTCGTGGCGAGCCGTCCCGCGGCGGAAGCTTCCACCTATGTCACCGCCGACCGGTTGTGGACAAACGGCGTGGTGCCGTTCCGTTGGGACCCGCAGATTTCCATCCCCAATCGCGTGCGGGTGGTGATTGCCATGAACATCTGGCAGGCCGTCGCCAACGTCACCTTCGTGCCCCGGACCAATGAAACCGACTACGTGCTGATCCAGGACGCGGACGACAAGGACGGCAGCCGTTCCGACAGCATCGGGCGCAACGGCAACGTGCAGAATTTGTACATCCGAACGAATCTGGCCGGCATCACCGATTACGGCCTGGCGCATGAGCTGGGGCATGTCCTCGGCTTCTATCACACCCACCAGCGCCCGGATCGGGACATGTTCATCACCTGGTACACCAATCGAACGGATACGAACAAGGTGGGCAATTTCACCATTGAGCCAACCGCGCTGGGCTATCCGCGGAATGCGATGGATTACGCTTCGGTAATGTCCTACCCGCGCTGCACCTTCACCACCTGCGCGGACTGCGGCGTGTTCTGCGAGGACTGTCCCGGAACTCTGGAGAACTGTCGCGTGTTGAAAATCAAAGACCCGGCCGCGTTCGCCGAATTCGACTCGCAGATGGGCCAGCGAACCAATCTGACCCGGATTGACACGCTGGTGATGTCCTTCATGTACCCCCAACCAGGCTGGCGATTCGTCGAAGCGGTGTCCGCGGGCAGTTCCGAGAAAGGGGAGTTTCACAACCCCTACCTGACCTTGCACAAAGCGCTGACGAATGCGCCCAATAACGCGACCCTCTGGGTGCAGCCCGGCAGTTACAAGACAGGCATGGCTGTGATCTCCAAGCCGCTCACTCTGCGGGGACCCATAGGCAACGTGGTGGTTCGCAGGAATTGAAACAAATGAAACCTCTGCTCCTGATCATCCTGTTGTGCGGCGCGGCCACGAACGGCATCTCTCAATGAATCATGCAACCCGGAAAGCGACCTGTTATGAAACCTTCCTGTCTCGCCCTGCTGCTTGTCGCGGCATTGCTCTCACCCGCCAGGCTGTACGCTGGAGTTTATCCCAACACGCCCACGCGCCTCTGGCCCGGGGGAGTAATTCCGATCCAGTATGACAACGATCCCTCCATCAATATCAATCAACGCCTGGTTTTGGTGGCCGCCATGAGTGCGTGGATGAGTGCGGCCAACGTCAGTTTCGTCCTCCGCACCAACAACGAGCCGGACTATCTCTTCATTCGCCAGGGGACAAGCGGGCCAAGCTATCCGCCGCCCGAAGGCTATCGCGCGGGCAGCGGCGCGCACATTCTCAACTTGAATTATTGGGGCACTAACAACAACGACGTCTCAAGTTGCACGCGCGTGTTCGGCCTGGCGCACGAAGTCGGCCACGTGCTCGGCCTGCTACACACCCACCAAAGCCCGAATCGAAATACCTTCTTCAACGTGCGAACCAACCTGGTGCTTCCCGGAGCCGTCGGCAATTACAACATTGACCCCAACTCACTCGTCTGGCCCCGGAGCATCCCGGACATTGATTCCGTCATGAGCTACCCGCTCTGTACGTTCTCAATCTGCGACACCAACTGTCCCGGCAGCGATCCGGATTGTAACTGTTCCACCAACCTTCAAAATTGCGCGACGATTTTGCTGCGCGAGCCATACGCGACGCAGTGGGCCGCCGACTTAATCTGCTCCGGCCAATGCCCTCCGCCGGTGCAGTGCGTCGGCCAGCGAAATCATTTAAGCGTTTGGGACAAGGCGGTGATGTCGTACCTGTATCCCCAGTCCAACTGGCGCTTTGCCGAGGCCGGTTCGGCACAAGCGACGCAGGACGGCACGTTCCACTATCCCTCGAAGACCTTCACCAACGGCAAGGCCCTCGTTCCAACGGGCGGCACTCTGTTCATGGAGCCATCCACCTACGCGAACTCCGGCGGTGTGCATCTCAAGCGCATGACCATTCGATCCACCCGCGTCGGCAGTGTCGTGCTCCGTCAGTAAATCATCAACTCAATCAATTATGAAACTCTCCCTCCTCTCGCTCCTGATCGCGACGGCTTCAGCGAGCGCCCAATACTCGATCAACTGGTTCACCCTTGACGGCGGCGGCGG
>CAZNOE010000561.1:0-4415 GCA_964574525.1 uncultured Bifidobacteriaceae bacterium | reverse complement strand
GTGCCCGTGCCACGCCGGGTCTTTGTCAAAGTGCTCCGTCCGCTCCGCCGCAACGCCGATGTTGCGTACTCCGAGGAGGATCGCGATGCCCACAACCCACGGTGCGCTCCAGGGTGCTGCCGGCATCTTGCCGGCAGTTCCGCATTCCACTTCTGCCGGCAAGATGCCGGAAGCACGTTCAGCGAAAGCTTCCACGGTTTTATGTCTGCGCCTGGAGATGCCACGTCACAAATCCCGCGCGTAAAGATTCATGAACTCTACCGCGCCGCCGGTGTCGCGCAGGCCGAACGCACCACGCGCCGGCACGTCCGCCGGCAGCGTGAGGCGTTGCGTTTCCTTCTCGTTGCGCTTCACCGTTGCTTCCCGACCTTTCAAGGTGATGACGAAACGCTGATAACCACCCGGCGTCGCGCCCTCGAGCTTGAGCTCCGCGCCTTTGCCATCAGCGCCACGCAACTGAACCGATGGCAGCGGCGTATCCTTCCCGTCCTGCGATTTCGCCGGACGGCAATCCAGCACGAATTCTGTGTCCCCAAAGTCTTTCTCCGTCCACAGCACGGCCTCCGGATTTGGCTCGCCGGCTTTGAGCGTGATCCGGCCGCCGCCGCCCTGCCAGCGTGAGGCCGTCACTGCATTCGTCTTCCAACCGCGCAGGTCAAGCCCGGTAAAAATCGTTCGCCAACCCAAGTCCAACGGAGCCGTCAGTTCGGCCGGTGCGCCGCTTGATGGCAATTCCCTGATGCGGATGTTTCGAAACTCCACGGGCGCGCCTTCCGACTCCAGCGCGAGATAGCCTTTGCGATAATTGCACTCCTCGCCGCCGGAAACTTCTTTGCCGTTCACGTGCAACCGGATGACGCCGTTCGTACAAACGATCCGATAATGATTCCACTCCGGCGACCTTTTGCTCCGCTCCTCCGACGGGAAGCTGCGGTCACCGTTGTGCCGTCCGAACGGTTTCATCGTCGCGCCGTGGATGGGAAACACGTCGCCGTGCGTGGTGAACCAGTCCGACTTCTTCCCATTCTGCTTCTCGTATTGCTCGGCGTGGCCGTGGTCAAGCACCTGCACTTCGATGCCCCGCAGAAACGGCACTCCCGGCGCGGCGATGGGCGTGCCCCAGATGAACACACCAGAGTTGCCGCCGCTGGTCAGATGTCGCCACTCGACTTCGAGAATGAAGTTTTCGTACTGCCGCGAGGTGCGCAGCGCGCCAGTGGGATGACCCGTGCAATGGATCATACCATTCGTCACAGTCCACGTTTCGGGCGCGCAATTGGCGTTCACCCAGCCGGTCAAATCGCGGCCATTGAAAAGTGGGGCGAAGCCATCGTTATCAGCGGCGACCGCCGTGACGGCAGCCACCAAGAGGACCAGGGAAAAGCGTTTCATACGGCGATACTGGCAGCGGCATCGCGTAAATGCACGCGCGAACGGAAGTCGTGCTGGCATCTTTTAAGTCGCGTGCCGCGGCGATGGATTATGGCGGAAACTGGTCGCAGCGTTGGCGTTTGCCCTCCGCGACGGCGGCTTGCTGCACTTTCTGTCCGTGTTCATCGAGGCCCGTCAGATAAAACACCTCCTGCCCGAGGCTGCGTCGGACGCGCGCGATCACGTCCGTGACAATCTTCTCGTAGGCATGACCGAGATGCGGCTGGCCGTTGAGGTAATCAATGGCGGTGGTGATGTAAAACCGTTTGCTCATCGCGCGCAGTGTGCGCCGCTCAAGCAAACCGAATCAAGTTGCGAATGGTTGGAACACTGCTCTCGAAGCCGGTTGGTCACTTCTCACCGGGAAGCCTTTTCGCTGCGCGCCATTCGGTGGGATCGAGAAACTGGCCGCGCCATAAACCTCGCTTGTTTTCCCGTGCGGTGATTTCAGCCGCGTGCAGGGAACTATGATGTGCCAGCCCCCAGCCATTGATTACCATTGCGTGGGCGAGGTTCGTATCTCCCACATACCCGATCCATTTGTCATCCTGCGCCTCCACGAAAAAACACATCACCGGCTTGTCCCCGATGAGCTTGGCGAGGAACTCAGCCGCCTCTATTCCACACGGGTAGAACTCGCCGTTGATCATGCCCATCTGACCCAGCTCAGGCGCCACGACGTGCAGCAGAATACGTGTTCCATCCGCGAACTCGAGTGTGTGCGCATCAATGACGCGCGCCCGACCCGTAATCCTGTCCCACTCCCGTTTTCCTTTGTCGTGATGAATTGAACCCTTGACCCGGTCTTCCACGACGGTCGGTCTGCCCGCAACCACCTCCGTCCTCTTGCCGGAATCACCCGTGTTGCGCCAGAAGCCTCGCTTGCTTTCGCGGGCGATGATCTCAGCCGGGTGGAGCGACGAGTGGGTGGCAAGCGCCCAGCCGTTAATGATCATGGCGTGCTCGATGTTTATATCTCCGACGTAGCCGAAAGATGTCACCGGCTGATCGCTGACGAGATTGCGGAGGAACTCGGTCGCCTCCCTCGTGGCCCGTTCGCCCAATTCAGCGGTTCGGCCCAGATCAATTGCCGTTCCATCTGCAAACTGGAGCGTTGAAGGGTTGATGACTTGCACCTTGCCTGTGATTCGCTCCCACTCGACTTGCTCTCCGCCTGGAGGGCGATGATGAATGGACCCTTTGACCCGGCCCTTTGTGACTTTCGGCTCCGAATTCGCACTCGCCTCCGCTGCGCCTGCCTGATTCGCGGCCAACACTCCGGTCAACTCGACCGTACCCGGCAAACAGATGCCGAGAAACAGGAACAGCAAAGCAATCGCACCGCGGGGTTTGCTCATCGCGCGCAGTGTGCGCCGCGCGCGCGAACGGAATCAAGATGCGAATGGTTGCAACGCCTGCCTTCACCATGCATTTCACGGTAGGGCGCGTCAGTCCTCTGCGCGCTGGTTGTGAAGGGGGCCTCACAGCCGCAACCGCTCAGCCAGCGCGTCCAGGACCTGATTCATTTCATCGGTCGTCAGGGCGCCGAGTTTGCGCTCTAGTTTAACAGTGGAAACCGACTGGATTTGTTGCAGGTGAAACGCCCCGGGTTTCAGGAAACGCTTCGGAATGGAAAGTTCCCAGCGATGGCCGCGCAACGAAGTCGTGTGCAGGAGAACGGTGACCAGATCGAGTTCTTCGACAGCGGGATTGCCTGTGAGCAGCAGGGCCGGGTGAACCTTGGCGACGAGGCCGAAGTCCACCGACCAGACTTCACCGGGATTGACGACGGGCATCTTCGTCCTCCATCCGGTCGAGCATCATGGCGCCGTCGAGCGCCGCCTGATTGCACGCGGCCACATCGTCATCCTTCTCGGCCAATTCCAACAGCCTTTGCCGGATCGCTCGCCGGTCGGCCTCGGCCAAGTTCGGCAACTCATTCAGGATTTCGGTGGCGCTCATGGCAACAAGATAGCCAACCGACGACCATTTGCAAAGCCGGTGTTTCTGTTTCAACGCAAAGGCACAGAGGAAACTAGAAACTCCTTTCCGCTCCGCGCCGCTCGGTCAAACGGAATCAAGATGCGAATGGCTGGAACGCTCGCCCTCATCCTAACCTTCTCCCCCGGGGAGAAGGAACAGCCGTTGTGAGTCTCTGGTCATGCGGATGGCTGTCCGGGAAATCCAATCGCAGCCATTCGGGTGAGACGGCGAACCGGAGAACGCACGCGAGGCGCTTCAGGTGCGAATCTAGCGGGAAGGGAAATGCGGGCGCGGGTCAAACACGACGGAACTGTCTCACGACATTTTCAAAACAAGCGGCGAGCGATTATTGTGGGAAGACTTCGACAACGCTGTCCGTGTCAATGAGGACTGCCTCCTTCTCGCCGAAATAGAAAATGATGTGGTAATCCTTTGGAGCGCCGACATCGCGGGAATCTTTGAAAGCGTATTGCGCTCCGTTGTTGAGTCGGACGGCAAAGGGCCGAAACGGGCGTCGCTCCACCAAATCCTTGATCTTCGCAACGTTCATGGTGAAAAGGTGGCGTCCGGCGTGGGCTGCGGCAAGCGCAAGATGGACGCGCCGCCCGCTCAAACGGAATCAAGATGCGAATGGTGGGAACGCTCGGCCTTTCGCCAAGATGCCGGGAACATCGCTGGTCAGGGGAATGACCGTCAGGGGAATGGTTCTTCAGGACAACGCCTCGCCGCCATTCCTCTGACAATCATTCCCCTGACTGATCTCGGATGGCCGTCCGGCAAATCCAGTCGCGCGAACTTACAGTGAGACGGAGAACGATTCTCCCTCTCCTCGGAGGAGAGGGCCGGGGTGAGGTCGAGCGTTTAATCTAACTTCTTCCGCTGCGAATCTCCCCGGCACTAATGGAACACGCGCTGGAGATGGTTGTCACGCTCGCCCTCATCCTAACCTTCTCCCCCGGGGAGAAGGAACAGCCGTTGTGCGTCTCTGGTTATGCGGATGG
>CAZNOE010000560.1:0-4424 GCA_964574525.1 uncultured Bifidobacteriaceae bacterium | reverse complement strand
GGGTCAGGGTGAGGGGTGGGCGTGCTGGTTCGCTCCCCACAGGCTTGGGCGAAACGCCCGTCCCCCACACCCCGGCCCTCTCCCCCGTCGGCGGGGGAGAGGGAGTAGCTTCCGCCGCGCTTGCTCCAATTCCACCGAAGACATCGAAGGACCCGAACTCATGAATAGAACAATTTTGTTGGTGGAGGATGAGGAGAATGACGTTTTTTTCCTGAAATACGCCTTCAAAGAGGTTGGGATTCTCAATCCGCTGCAAGTGGCTGAGGATGGAAAGGCGGCGATGGATTACCTCAGTGGCACCGGCGAGTACGCCGACCGCGAAAAGTTTCCATTGCCCTGCCTGGTGCTGCTGGATCTGAAGCTGCCGGGGGTGATGGGAATGGAGGTCTTGAAATGGATCCGCGAGCAACCCGAATTGAAAACCCTCATTGTGATCATTTTGACTTCATCACGGCTCGAACCTGACATTGAGCGGGCGTATCAGTTGGGGGCCAATGCGTATCTGGTCAAGCCGTCCAGTCCCTCGGAACTTCGCGAAACTGCCGCGGCGATCAAACAGTTTTGGCTGGAACTGAATCACGGCCCGGGAGCGTTCCGGGAATCCCGGGAACTCGTTGCCAGCGGCAACTGAGCCGTAACGATTCAGTTGCGGAGCGTGCGGGTGGCGGCGACGCCTCGTCGCCGAAAGGGTGAATGCGCCGCCGCCGGTCGCATTTTTTCCCAGTCACGGTTTGCTTGGCTGCCCAGGAACTGGCGACGAGGGCGTCGCCGCCACACCAACCGGCGAGGCGTCGCTTCTACCCAAACCAGTGGCTTGGCCCTCTCCCCCCCAAAAGCCCCCCTCAGCCCAAATGGACCCTGCGGGTGAGGGGGATTGGGGGGAGAGGGCCACAAAACTACGGCTCTGAGAATGGCCCTCGGCGGAGGGGTTCGGAATGGATCGGCGGAGACTCGTATGGGGTAAACACCCCATAGCGCCCGATCGGTTGCTTGTCCTAAGCTCATGTCATGAAAGCCAATCACGAAAAGAAAACACTTACATTTGGTGAGTTCATCATGGCTGCGTTTGCCGCCTGTGGCAAACGACGGGCCCGCGGTATTGTATGGCTCGCCGTCAACGCACGCCTGGTTGAGTTTCGAGGGCAACGACGCTTCGTGATTTCTGAGAGGAGTCCCAATTAGACATTCTATGACCACTCTCGTTGCCCACAAAGCCAAAACGGTTGCCCTCGTCGCGACGAAATCGGGATCCTCGACAATGCAGAGCAGGACTCTCTGATTCAAGGCAGCCCCAAGTCGCTGTGGGTGGAGGCGCGGGCCCAAACGATTGGCTTCCGACATGATGATCTCGTGCGAACCCATTGGAGGAAGATCGGTCGGTCAATGCAGGACGATTGAGCGGAGCGCAGCTCTCATACTTTCACATCATGGAACCGAATAGCATCGCAACATGGAAACGAACCGGCCCAGGAATTTGGACCCAAGTGCCCGATGACTCGCCCCGTGAAACATTACGGGCCGCCGGCGACAGCGCCACCGCATCGCCTGTTTCACGAGGCGAGCCGGCCGCTGCAAAAGGTCCCGCGCGCAAAGCGCCTTCGTTAATGGCGAATCAGCTTCAGCCAGGGATAAGCCGGCAACCGAGCAAACACCGCATCCTTCCGAGGCTGCCCACAGCCGCTCGTGGATAACCGCCGATGACAAAATCCTGCGACCGCCGCGAGGCGGTCGCAGGTTCATTGTTCGGCCGCCGCCATTGCTGGCAAGAAACGAAAAAACTGCGCAGTGGATGCAAACGGACAACTGATTGAGACCCTGATGCGCTCCGAGACGTTTCAGGACTACGAGCGCGCCTACATGGAGGCGACCGGGATGCCATTGACGCTGCGTCCGGTTGAACTCTGGCAATTGCCATTCCACGGCAAGCGCAAGGAAAACGCCTTTTGCGCGCTGATGGCCGGGAAGAGCCACAGTTGCGCCGCGTGCCTCCAATTGCAGGAGAAACTCGCGCAGGATGCCATGAACGAACCGGCCACAAGGACGTGCGCCTACGGCCTGTGCGAAACCGCCGTGCCGGTGAAGCTCGGCCTGCAGACCATCGGCTTTCTGCAAACCGGCCAGGTCATGCGCCAAAAACCGACCGGGGTGTCCTTCCAACGCGCCGTCGAGCAGGCCGCAAACCGCGGCGCGGATATTGACAACGAGAAGACGAAGCGGGCTTACTTCAAGACCCCGGTCGCCTCACAGAACAAACTCGATGCCGTGTCGGGCCTGCTGGCCGTCTTTGCCGACCATCTCGCGATAAAAGGCAACCAGCTCATGGTACGGACGGCGAACGCCGAGCCGCCGATCATCGCCAGGGCGAAGCAGTTCATCCGTGAGCACTACATGGAGGACCTCTCGTTACGCCAGGTTGCGAGCACGGTGAATACGAGCGTGTTTTATTTCTGCACGCTCTTCCGCAAATGCTCAGCCGTCTCTTTCACCGAGTCGTCTCGCGCACACGGGTCGATAAGGCGAAGGACCTCCTGCTCAACCCCAACCTGCGCATCAGCGAAGTCGCCTTCGCGGTCGGGTTTCAGTCGTTTACGCACTTCAACCGGATGTTCAAAAGAATCGCGGGCCAATCACCCACGGAGTATCGCGGCAAGCTCCCGGCGGCGGCCAATGTTTGACGATTGAGGCGGCGATGTGAGGCTGGAGTCGTCATGTCTGGCATGGGGTAAACACCCCATAGCGCCCGCAAGGGTTTCCAGCCTATCATCGTACCATGAAAGATGATGAAATCCCGCAAGCGGGAGAGCCGGCCCGCACACCCCTGCGATCTCAAAGGAGTCCGCCCCAGCGCATTCTCGTGGTGGATGACGAGATTTCCATGCTCCTGCTCAGTACTGAGGTGCTGATACAATCTGGCTACGAGGTGGACACCGCCGAAGATGGCGCCGTTGCCTGGCAGAAACTCAATGCCGACCGCTACGATCTTGTGATCACCGACCAGAACATGCCGAAGGTGACCGGCGTTGAGTTGATCAAGAAGCTGCGGGCCGCCCGCATGGCCCTGCCGGTCATCATCGCTACAGGGACCCTTCCGAAGGAGGAATTCGCCCGAAACCCGTGGGCCCAGCCCGAGGCCACCCTGCTCAAGCCCTATACCATCGCGGAGTTGTTGGGAACGGTGAAAGAAGTTCTGCGCGCGACCAACGGTGCCCGCTCGCCCCGTGAAATATTACTCGCCGCCGGCTCCAGCGCCTCCGCACCGCCTATTTCACAGGGCGAGCAGATCTCGCCGCCACCAAACTGGCAAAGCCAGCCAACAGCCGATCGTTACGCTCACCAGCAAGACACTTTGGCAACCGGGTGCGTGTCACGTTCCTCCGAGGTGACCTCGCGTGCATTCGAGGCCGCTCATTAGTGACCCTCGCCTTTGATTGCCAACCGGCCCTGCGGCCCTGAATTTTTCGGGGCCACAGGGCAACAATAACTCGACGGAGTTCGCAATCTGGCCGTTTTCCGGTTTTCCAATTCTTCGGGCGCTGACCACGTTCACCGCAACACGCCGCGTCTGAGGTTGGATTCAAAAATCCTCGGTGGGGTAAACACCCCATAGCGCCGACACGGTTTTTCGTGCTTACCTCTCACCATGACAGAACAACGACTCCTCCGCAACCCGCAGTCAGCCGTCGCACAACCGCCGGCGCCAAACTCGATCCGAACCGGAATCCAAATCAATTGGAAGGAAGATGTGGTCAAAGCAGTTAAGATTCGGCATCATCGCATCACGATCGCCACGAAGTTTTACTGCATCAATCTAAAACAAAGTTGTCGGTCAGGACGCGACGCGCAGTTTGCGTTGGACGCCCAGGCCCAAATGATTTTCGGCTCAAGGCAAAGAAGGTGGGGATGTTGAAATCCCCGTCGGGCCGGAGAATTCGAAGTTCAGCACTGGCGGTCCTGTGGCTGTGCCTCGCACCGTTCACCCACGGGCAGGGGACCGCCGTTGGCTTCACAAATCCGCCGGCAGCGGAAACTGTTGTTCTTCCCAGATCGGTCCCCGACCCCCTCGAACCGGTGAATCGCGTGATGTGGGGCTTCAACAAGGGGCTTATGACCGGCGTCATTAAGCCAACCAGCAAGGTTTATCGGTTTGTTGTCCGGAAACCGATCCGAACCGGAATCGGAAATATTGGCAAAAACCTCACTTACCCGGGACGATTGATCAACAATCTGCTCCAGGGAAAGTGGACCGGCGCCCGCGATGAATCCTACCGGTTCCTTTGTAACACGACCATCGGGGTGGGCGGGTTCTTCGATGTGGGGACCAAATGGAAGATTCCAAAATCGGACGCGGATTTTGGCCAGACGTTCGGCCAATGGGGCTGGAAACCGGGCTGTTTCATCATGCTGCCGTTTTTTGGACCGAGCAA
>CAZNOE010000559.1:0-4428 GCA_964574525.1 uncultured Bifidobacteriaceae bacterium | reverse complement strand
TCGTGTTCTTGTTGGTCAGGCTCCACTCGAAGTTGTGCCGCCAGTTGTTGCCGAGCCGGCCAACGGACTTCCCATCCCGCAGGAGAAGCGAGGCGTAGTAGCGTTGGAAGAGCAGCGGCAACGGACCGCCGAGATCGAGGTCCGGCGCCAGCAGGTCGAAGTATTCGCCGGTGAAGAGGTTCACCGGTTCGCGGGTGAAGTAGGACTGGCCGTTGTTCGCCGAGCTGAATGCCTGGGGCGTGGTCTGAAGCGTGGGCACGTTCAGATCAATCTGCGAGGAACCCGAAGAATTGTTGTCAGTGACACGCACCGCCGAATAGCCGACCTGGACACTCAGCTTCTGACGGATAAAGGAGACGTTGGCCGAGTTGCCCGACGTAATCGTGTAGTTTGCCTCGGCCACCGACGTGCCGCGGCCAGAAAAGTCTGGCGGGCTGCCGCCGCTTCCTTCCCACTGGAACAGTTTGACATTGCCGGTCTGGTTGAGCTGCCCAAAAACGTTCCAAGTGGTGGTGATGGTCCCGTTGCCGTTGTCGGTGGTGGACACCGGGGTTGGCGGCGATGGCGCGCCCGCGATGCTGATCGGAATTCCCGAACCGATGGACTGCAACACAACTAAGTTGGTAACTTCAACCTTGTTGCCTAGGCTGGCGCTGACGGCGTTGGCGCGGACGTTGGTGATGCGAATCTGGCGCACTATGTTGGTGTTCTCGCCTGGCGGAACTTGCGGCGTGCCCGTGAAGACAATTCCGCTGCCCTCGATTGCCCCGCTGACTGGCACCAAGTTGGGTACCACTTCCGCTCCGATGTCCACGCCACCGACCCGGTTCTGAGCGGAGCCGTCGAACTCCAGACCATGGAAAGGCGTCGCGGCAATCGCAAGATTCCAAACCCAGTTGCGGTTGGCACGAAACTCCAGCAGTGGGTCGGAGGTGGTCATTTTTTCGCCGGTGATCAGCACCTTCTGTCCACTGCCCAAATCGCCGTTCAGATTGACCGGGCCCCAGAACTGTATTCCCGACGAGAGTTTGATCCGAGTCACATTCTGGAAAACGATGTTACCGGGGCCGGGATCCGCATCTGCTTGTTTGCCAGCCGCCCGAAGAGTTGCTGGGCCGTCGTTGGCCCTGTTGGTAACGACGTATGTGTTTCGAACCACGCTGTCATCCACAAGCCCGCGGATGTTGAGTGAGAATCCCGAGGATTCATCCGTGGCCGTTGCGGTGAAGAATTCGCCAATTGGCATGACGGTGAACGCAACGTTGAACGCCGCGTTGCCGGAGCCGTCCGTGGTCACATTGGTTGAACCAAGGTACTTTTCCGCCTCGCCGCGTCCGCTCGGATCGGGTCGGGAAGCGGAGTAAAAGTCGAGGCCGTAGGTCGAGTTCGGCTTGCTGGCAAGCCTGCCTTGAACGGTGACGTTGCTCGCAGTGATGATGGCGTTCGTGAGCACCGGGGGGACTTGCTGTGGATTCGCCCCGAAGCCGAGATTGATGCCCAGCCCGCCATTCTCGAAGATGCGGTTCGCCCGGATGATGTGGCCATCGCCGCTCTGCACGTCCACCCCGTGGCTGCCGTTGAACGCGATCAGGTTTTCGAGTTCCGCCACTGCGGCGGGCGGTTGGGGCGCGCCGATCAAAGTCCGCATGGCTGACGAGGTGATCAGGATGCCGGCCCCTTTGTTGCTGAGCGACCCGCCCGAGGCAGTGGCGCCGATAAAGTTGCCTTGAACCAGGTTGTTCGAGGCGCCCGCACCGGTGATTTGAATCCCCGGCGCGACGTTGAGGAAAGAGGCGGTCCCGTTTCCACCGATGATATTCCGGCCAGCCGCGCTGCCGCCAATGGTGTTGGTGGGTGCGCTGCTGATCAGGACGCCGCCTTGCACGTTTGGCAGTGCGTCCGTGCCGGAGGCAGACGTGCCCACGAAATTTCCCGCGACCAGGTTCTCCCGGGCGCTCGCACCGGACAGCGTGACGCCCCACTCGCGATTTCCGGAAAGGATGTTGCGCGCGGCGCTGGTCGTGCCGCCGATGCGATTGTTCGCGCTGTTGATCAGCACGCCGCTGTTCGTGTTGCCAGTTGTGAAACTGCCTTCGACGAGATTGCCGATTGAATTCGAGTTGAGCGCAATGCCGTTGCCATAGAAGTTCTGAATCACCAGGCCGCGAACGATGTTGCTGTCCGCCTCAAACGTCAAACCGTTGACCGTTACGCCCGCCATTGAACCGTCGAGAATGATCTTGCGCACGGCATTGTCCCCGTTCGTGGAGGTGTTCGCACTCGCGCCCGGTTGCGAAAAGCCCTCGATGGCGACCCACTCGAGGGGCGGCGTCAGCGCGGAAAGCAGGCGGATGATATGCGGACCGGCGCCCGGAATGGCGAAGGCGATCACGTTCGGCGTAGCAGAGGCGTTGGTGCCGGCGTTGAGCAACGCCTGGCGCAACGAGCCGGGACCGCCGTTGTTCGTATTGACCACGAGGTTCGTGACAGGCGCAAACGTGCTCGTCGCGGCGAAGCAATCCGAGAATTCCGACGTGTTGGCTGCCGGATCGGTGGCGGTGGCGCTGATCTGCCGTCCGAACATGACGCCCGGGACGATGATGCCGAAGTTGCCCACGCCGGAGCCGTCGGTCATCACAACTCCTGAGCCGACGTATTTCTGGCCTTCACCGCGGTTGACGGCATCGCGCACGACGCTTGAAAAGAAATCAAGCTGGTAGAGAGTGTTTGCCTTGCTGCTCAGAAAGCCCTGGATCGTCGTACCGGCCAGTGTGCCGCTGGCGTTGGTGATGGTTGGATAATTCTGTTGATTGTTCGCGCCAGAATCGCCGTCGCCTGGATCGTTCACGTTGATGAAATTTCCCAGAGCGATGCCGCGTCCCGTGTTCGAGTGAATGCTGTTACCGCGGATAGGGTTTCCGGTGCCGCTGATATGCACGCCTTCGCCATTGAACGCGATCACGTTCCCTTCGCCTGCGTTCGTGCCGCCAATGACGTTGCCAGAGTTGAATCCCACGAGAATGCCATGCGTTTTTCCGGCAGCGATCTTGCCGCTCGCGTCGCTACCGACGAAGTTGCCCTGAACCACGTTGCCGTCGCCGGTGACATTGATGCACGGGCCGGGGCTGGAAACGCCCAGAATAAGGTTGCCCGCGCCGATGGCCGGGCCGCCGATGAGGTTGTTCGCGCTGTTAAACAGCAGATTTATCCCCGTGTTGAAGTTGCCCAGCACGTTTGTGCCCGTCGCGTCCGTGCCGATGGAGTTGCCCTGGATCGTGTGACTGAACCCACGCACATCGAGGCCGCTGTCGCCAAATCCGCAAACGACATTCCGCGCGCCGGGCGACGCGCCGCCAATCACGTTGTTCGTGCCGTCAACGGCAATGCCGTCAAAGGCGTTCGCTCGCATTCCCACGCCGGTGATGTCGGTACCGACGAAACACCCCTGCACGACGTTGCTGAACGAGACGAAGTTGAGTTGCAACGCACCGGCGTTGCCGGACAGAACGACTCGCTGCCCTGTCAACGTGCCACCAATGCGGTTGCGACTCCCGCGAACCAGGATTCCCTGATAATTTCCATTCGTCGCGCCCGCCGGTGTGATGCCGAACAGACATCCTTCAATGACATTGTCCGTGGACACCACCTCCACGCCCTGCGCGGGGAAGCCGGTGAAGATGATCCCGCGCACGACGTTGGTGGGTCCTTGGAGAGTCAGCCCTGTTCCCGTGGCGGGCGAACCGTGCAGCCGAACGAGTTGATTGGCGTTGTTGCCGGTGACAAGCGTGTTTGAGGAAGAACCGATTTGCGTGAATCCGTCGAGGACCAGCGCGTTGGTGATGGCGGGCAGCAAGCTGGCTGGCGTAATCGTGAACGAGCCGGGCGGCAGGTTGAATGCGATCGTGTCGGGGCCGGGGTTGGTGTTCGCCGCGAGGATCGCCTGTCGAAGTGAGCCGGCGCCGGAATCGTTGGTGTTGATGACAGTGAACGTGGCGGCTTGCGACACGAGGCAGCTTGCGACCGTGGTGATCGTGGCAAATGCGCTGCGCGCCATACCGCTCCGCTGGGAAGAGGGCATCATAGGGCTTGCAGGCAAATTATCGTTCAACGCATGAAATGCTCAAGCGCGAATTCCAATACGCGCGTTCAAGCTTTGGGCCGCTCACAATGCGAACGACGGCGTGCACGAGCGAATCGGGAGCAGATTGATTTGCGGAATTGATCTTGCCTTGAGACGCGGCGAGAATTCGCCCGAGCTGCGGAAGCAGTCGTGATCGGCAGCAACATTTCATCGCTTGGACAACACAACCGCGCACAACGCCGCCTTGGATCGGGCCCGCCGAAAAGCCTACTGGCGGCTGCTGCCGCTGCTCTTTCTTTGCTACGTCATCGCCTACGTGGATCGCGCCAACGTGGCCATCGCCAAGC
>CAZNOE010000558.1:0-4440 GCA_964574525.1 uncultured Bifidobacteriaceae bacterium | reverse complement strand
CGCGACGAGCGCAAGCACCTCGAGGAACAACTGCGCCAGTCGCAAAAAATGGAAACCATCGGCCAGCTTGCCGCCGGCGTGGCGCATGACTTCAACAACGTGCTGGCCGTCATCCACGGCAATGCCGAAATGGCGTTGATGTTTGCCGACCGGCCCGGCGCGAGCGCCGGCGAATGTGTCAAACAGGTCATCGCGGCCTCGGAGCGCGCCGCCAGACTGACGCGCCAGTTGCTCGCCTTCGGGCGCAAACAGGTCATGCAATTCCAGCCGCTCAACCTGAACGACGTGGTCGGCAACCTGGCCAGGATGCTCAACCGTATCATCGGTGAAAACGTCAGCCTGCAATGCACCTACGCCACACGCCTGCCAGTCGTTCTGGCCGACGCCGGGATGGTGGAGCAGGTGCTTCTCAACCTGGTAATCAATGCCCGCGATGCCATGCCCCACAGCGGGCAATTGCTCATCAAGACCGAACAAATAAACCTGGACAAGGCTTATGCGGCAATTCATCCCGAGTCGCGCGTGGGCGAGTTCGTCTGCATCAGTGTGAGCGATACCGGCACCGGCATCGCGGCGGCGGACTTGCCGCGCATCTTCGAGCCTTTTTACACCACCAAGGAAGCCGGCAAAGGCACGGGCCTCGGCCTGGCCACCGTTTACGGAATCGTGAAACAGCACGAGGGCTGGGTCGAGGTCGCCACTCAACCCGGCGCAGGCACCACCTTCAGAATATTTTTGCCGGCCATTCCATCGCCCGTCACGGAAGCGGCGGCCCCGCCAGCACCGGCCCTGCGCGGCGGCACCGAGACGATTCTGCTGGTGGAAGACGACCCGGCGGTCTGCCTGGTGACCCGGCGCATCCTGGAAGCCTTCGATTACCGCGTGGTCGAAGCGGCTACCGGTCGCGAGGCGCTGGCAGTATGGCAAAGCCGCGCGGCGGAAATTGACCTGCTGCTCACGGACATCGTCATGCCCGACGGCGTGACCGGCCGCGAACTGGCGGCAGCGTTGTTCGTGGAAAGGCCGGCGCTAAAGACTATTTTTATGAGCGGCTACAGCTTGGACGCGGCTGGCAAGGGCACCGAGTTTATCCGGCGGACCAAAGGTTACTTCCTGCAAAAACCTTTCTCGTCCAGCGTGCTCCTCCAAACCGTCCGGCAATGCCTGGATGAGAAATAGGCGGGACGCGTCTGCGAATAGAACGCCTTGGTTGAGGGGATGTCTGTGTTCGACTCACCAGTACGAGTGCGGATCACATCAGCGCTTTGCTGGCTCGCCACAGTGACACGGGCTGAGGCGAACCATCGACATTGCGTTTTTGCAATCCTTGGACCGAGTGAGTTCAACAGCAGAATTTTAGATCATTTCCATTTCCAGCCGTTTGACTTCTTCTGCAATCATCTCCGTCACGCGATGTTTGGCCATGTAAACCTGGTTGATGGAAACTCCGAAGGCTGCGGCCACTTTGGCGGGCGCCCATTCCTTGTATACGTAAAGGTCGAAGATTTGATACTTCTGTGGATCAGAACGACGCTTTACCTTGGCAATTGCGGCATCGAACAGATTCTTTTTCCATTCGGCCTCCCACACCGCGTCCAAGTCTTGACTCCTTGGATCGATCACTTTGTCCACCGTACGGGTGCCTGTAGCAGTGTCATTTGAATATGGAGAGCGCTCGGCGGCGTTTCCGCGCTTGCGGAGTTGGTCAGTGATGCGCCAACGGGTCATATTTAAGAGCCATGCTTTGAAGGAGCCAATAGCGGGGTCGTACTTGAAGGTGGGCATGTGCTTGGCGACAGAAATCATCGTTTCCTGTACTACATCCTGCGCTTCGGCCTCGCTCAAACCGCCTTTAAGGGCGACGTGGTAGATGAGTTTCCAGTAAGTATCAAAGAAGTCCTGCCAGCTTGACTGGTCCTGCCAGTTCTTGAGTCGCTGGATCAGGGTCGCGCGTGTGGGGATCGACTCATCCATAGGCGGTTTCATAAAGAATGTCGTCTCGACTGACAGCTGGCAAACAAAATGGGAATGGAGATGAGAAAGGGGGATTGAAGAAAAGCTGCGTTGCCGGATTCTGCATGGCATTCCCAGCCCCAACCGTTGGTCCTGATGAGATCTGTTAGAATGCAATTGGCTTGATCGGCGACCGCTTTTCAACTAAACATGGCGTAACACGCGCTACGAGACAACGATTGAACCTATTTTCCACACGCGGTCGGAAGACTGTGTTGGCTGCAATTTGGGGATGTCTTGCAACCTGGGCCGAGATGTCCTGCGCGCAGTCCGCAAGAGTCAGCGAAGTCACGAATGAAATCCGAATCGCGGAACTCCAGGGCACGGTGGCAGTCTCCCCCGCCGGTGCCACGACCTGGGTGCTTACACAAACCAACCAATTATTGCACCCATTCGACCGATTGCGGTCCGGGATAAACAGCCGGGGCGCACTTCGTTGGTCCGATCAGAGTATCCTGCCTTTCGGCGCTTCGACGGAACTCGAAATCCTGCCGCCGCACTCGTCCGATGCGCAAACCGGTCTGCACCTGGTCCGCGGGATCATTTCCTTTTTCCATCGCGACAAGCCGAGCCGCGTTCGCGTGATTACACGCGGCGCGGCTGCGGGCGTGGAGGGTACCGAGTTCGTTGTGGCGGTTACTGCCGCGAATGGCACGGAGCTTACAACCCTGTCCGTGATCGACGGCAGAGTCCAGTTTGGCAACGAGCAGGCCACGCTCGTCCTCACGAACGGCGAGCAAGCGGTTGTGGAGTTGGGCAAAACACCCGCCCGTACAGCGGGTTTTATCGCCAACAATATCCTCCAATGGTGCTTCTACTATCCTGCGGTGCTCGACCTGGCAGATTTGCCACTCACGCCTGAAGAACAAAGAATTCTTGGCGAATCCCTCCGTGCCTATGGCGCAGGCGATTTGTT
Organism: uncultured Bifidobacteriaceae bacterium; assembly: GCA_964574525.1. Classification (GTDB taxonomy): domain Bacteria; phylum Verrucomicrobiota; class Verrucomicrobiia; order Limisphaerales; family JADLHS01; genus WYBW01. The sequence goes on along the minus strand of CAZNOE010000558.1, from coordinate 1,511 downwards.
GGCGGCACTGGCGAAATATCCCGCTACCCGCCAACCCGGCTCCGACGCCGAACGTGTCTATTACGCCGCGCTGCTCCTTGGTGTCGGACAAATCGAGGATGCTGAAGCGGCATTGTCTTCGTTGTCTGCCGTCGATGCCTCTGCGCGCCATCAGCGGCTCGCCACCGCTTTGCGCCAGATCATCGCCGCCGTGAAGCGTCAGTCGAACCCTTCCATCGTCAATCCGGAACTGGCTACGGAATTCCTTGCGGATTCCTACTATGAACAATCCCGCGCCGTGCGTGGAACTTCGCTGAAGAGTGCGTTGAATTTGGCAAAACAAGCCGTGACCAACTCGCCGCAGTTCGGCTTTGCCTGGGCGCGTGTGGCGGAACTGGAGTTTAGTGTCGGCCACACGGCGAGCGCGCTGGACGCCTTGAACAAAGGCCTCGCGCTCACGCCCCGCAATGCCCAGGCGCTCGTGTTGAAGGGCTTCCTGCTCGCGGCGCAAAACAAAAGCCGGATTGCCATCATCTGGTTCGACCGGGCGCTCGCTGTGGACGGCGCGCTCGGCAATGCCTGGCTGGGGAGAGGGCTTTGCCGTATCCGCCTTGGCGACGCGGCGGGCGGACGCGAAGATTTGCTGATTGCGGCGGCGCTCGAACCCCAGCGGTCTGTGTTGCGAAGCTATTTGGGCAAGGCTTACGCCAACGCGGGCGATTACCCTCGCGCTGCGAAGGAACTTCAACTCGCGAAACATCTGGACCCGAACGACCCGACGGCGTGGCTTTATTCCGCCCTGCTCAATCAGCAGAACAACCGGATCAACGAAGCGATTCGCGATTTGGAAAAATCGCAGGAATTGAACGACAACCGGAGCGTCTATCGCTCGCAACTTTTGCTGGACCAGGACCAAGCCGTGCGCGGCGCGAATCTCGCGGCGATGTACCGCGACGCGGGTATGTCCGAGGTCGCCGTACGCGAGGCGTCGCGCGCGGTAAATTACGATTATGGAAATTATTCCGCGCACCTTTTCCTCGCGAACAGTTACCTTGGCCTCAGCGATCCCAACTTGATCAATCTCCGCTACGAGACGCCCGCTGAGAGTGAGTATCTGCTGGCAAATCTGCTGGCCCCGGTAAGCGCGGGCACGATCTCGCCCGCCATCTCACAACAGGAATATTCCAGGTTGTTCGAGCGTGATCGCTTCGGTGTCGTTTCGAGCACGGAATACCTGAGCCGGGGCGCGTGGACACAAGCGGGCGGGCAGTATGGCACGTACGAAAACTTCAGCTATGACCTGGAGGCCTACTACCGCTTCGACCCCGGGCAGCGGGTGAATAATGACGTTGAGCAGCGCCGCCTCTCCCTTGCGCTCAAACAACAGATCACGCCACAGGACAGTGTTTATTTGCAGATCCAACACTATGAAGCAAAGAGTGGAGATCTGGCCCAGTATTTCGCTCCAAACATGGCGAGTCCAAGCGCCCGATTCAACGAAAAGCAAGAGCCAATCGTCGGCCTCGGCTACC
>CAZNOE010000557.1:0-4455 GCA_964574525.1 uncultured Bifidobacteriaceae bacterium | reverse complement strand
AGCGTCGAGGCGGAGCAGATCGAGTGCGTGGCGGGCTGCGGTATTCGCGGTGACCGCTACTTCGACTTCAAGGAAAACCACAAGGGACAAATCACGTTTTTCTCGCTGGAAGTTTTCGACGCCATGCGCCGTGAATTAAACCTGCCCGAAGCCAGGCCCGCCGCCACGCGCCGCAACGTCTTTGTCAGCGGCGCGGACCTCAACTCGCTTATCGGCGCGGAGTTTGAAATCCAAGGCGTGCGTTTTGCCGGAGTGGAGGAGTGCCGGCCTTGTCACTGGATGAGCACCGCGTTCTTCGACGAGCGGGCCGAGCAATGGCTCAAGGGCCGGGGCGGCTTGCGCGCGAGGGTGCTCACCGGCGGCATCCTGAGTTGCGACAAATGACCATGATGCCTCCATTAAGCCGCTTCAAACGTTTTGACGTGCGCGAATTGATCAGCCAGGGCGGCGAACCGTTTCCACAAATTCGCAAACGCGTGGACGCGCTCAAACCGGACGAAGGGCTCATCATTATCGCTCCGTTTCTGCCGTCGCCACTCATCGAGAAGCTCGGGAGCGAAGGATTCGCCTCGAAGGTCGAGCGCGGCGCGGGCGCGGATTGGGTGGTTTACTTTTGGCGCGGCGCTGGTTGAATGGTCGCCACATGACGACCACGCAGACTGAACTCCGACAGATCGTCCTCGTCAATTCGCTGCGAAATTGCCAGTTGTTCGTCGGCCTGCCGTCGGGCGACCTCGCAAACATCGCGGCCGTCACGGTGGTGAAGCCGTTGGAGAAGGGCGAATATCTTTTTCACGAAGGTGATCCGGCGCAGGGTTTTTACGTGGTGCAACGCGGCGCGGTGAATGTCCATCGCGTCAACGCCGCCGGCAAGGAGCAGGTGATTCACGTTTTTCGCACGGGCGAGTCGTTCGCCGAGGCGACGCTCGCCACGAGGCAAGGTTATCCCGCCGACGCGCGCGCGCTGGAGCCGACGCAGGTGTTGCTCGTGCAAAAGGAGGGAATTCTCGCGTTGCTCAAACGGCAACCCGACCTCGCGTTACGCATGTTGGGCTCCATGAGCAGCCACTTGCGTGTGCTGGTCGGCCAGCTTGAAGACCTCACGCTCAAGGACGTGGAGACCCGGCTGGCCAACTGGCTGATGAAGCGTTGTCCCGATGCGGGCAGCGGAAAACCTGTGCGCATCGAATTGGGCATGACTAAACGGACGCTGGCCGCGGAACTGGGCACGGTGAGCGAAACCTTCTCGCGCACGCTGGCCAAGTTTCGCGAACAAAGATTGATCAAGGTGGAAGGGAAGGCCGTCACGGTGTTATCGCCTGTCGGGCTGGCCGAATTGCTTCGGCGACACCTCGGCGAGTGAGCCTGGCCAGGCGCGCCTGCGCCTGCGGACTTGCGCCTCTACTTGAACTATTGAATCATGCGGGAAATGATAAGACGAATCACACTCATGGTCCTGAGCGCCTGCGCTCTTGTTATGGCTCATTCAGGTCGAGCCGCAGCCTATTGGCCGCAGTTCCGCGGGCCGAACGGCGCGGGCATTTCCGACAGCGCCAAGCCGCCGGTGCATTTCGGGCCCGGCTCGAACGAACTCTGGCACGTCAAAGTCCCGTCCGGCCCTTCGTCGCCGTGCGTATGGCGGGACTCGATCTTTCTCACCGCGTTCAATGACGGCAAGCTTTCCGTGCTCGCGCTGGATCGCAAGTCCGGCAAGACGCGTTGGGAGAAAGCAGTGCCGGCGGCGGCCATCGAAAAGTATCACCTCACGGAGGGCAGCCCGGCGGCGAGCACGTGCGCGACGGATGGCCGCAGCGTTGTCTCCTATTTCGGTTCGTGCGGTCTGGTTTGCCACGACTTCAACGGCAAGGAACTTTGGCGTTTGGAACTTCCCACCGCGCGGCAGGGAGGCGATTTTGGCAGCGGAGCGTCGCCCATCCTTGTCGGCGATCTCGTGGTGATGAATCGCGATCAAGGCAAGGGTTCGGAACTCATCGCTGTCAATCTCAAGACCGGCAAAATCGCCTGGCGCGCCGATCGCGCGGACCTGAGTTCCGGTTACGCGACTCCCATCCTGTGGAAAGACAACGGCACGGAGGCACTCGTCCTGCCCGGTTTCACGCAACTGCGCGCTTACGATGTCAAGACGGGCAAGGAAATCTGGCGCGTGGGCGGGTTGCCCGCCGCCACCTGCACCACGCCGGTGCTGGGCGATGGCCTCTTGTTTTTCGCGGGTTGGTCGCCCGGCAAGGAAGTGCCCATGCCGGCTTTCGACAAGCTGCTCGAAGGCGGGCCTTTCGGCGGCACGGACAAAAACGGCGACGGCGTGCTCGATTTCGCTGAAGCCAGCGAGCAGATGCAAAGCTTTTTCGGGGGCTTCGACCAGAATGAGGACAAACGCCTCACGCGCGAGGAATGGAACGAGTTTCTCGCCATCATTGCCAAGGGCGAGAACTCGCTCCTCGCCATCAAACCCGGTGGCAAGGGCGACATCACCGCGTCACACGTCGCGTGGAAACAGAAAAAAGGCCTGCCCTACGTGTCGTCGCCGCTTTGGTATCGCGGCTTCGTTTACATCATCAAGGACGGCGGAATACTCTCGCGCTTCGAGGCGAGGACCGGCGAACCGGCATACCAGCAGGAACGCATCGGCGCGCTTGGAAATTATTACGCCTCGCCCGTCGCCGCCGATGGCCGCCTTTACGTGACATCGCTTGACGGCGTGCTCACGGTGCTCGCAACCGGCGACAAACCAGAAGTGCTGGGCCGCGCGGAATTCAAGGAACGCATCGCCGCCACACCCGCGCTCGTGGACGAGGCCATCTACATCCGCTCGGCGGAAAATCTCTGGGCGTTCGGCAAATGAGCCACGCAGATTCCACATTGGCAGAACTGTCACCCGCCGCGGCGGTGCCGAACTACGAGCTGCGCCCCAAGCCCGGCGACAGAGATGGCGAGTTGCTCGAAGTCGCGATGGGGCCGCATCACCCGTCCACCCACGGCGTGTTCCGCATGGACGTGGTGCTCGACGGTGAGCGCGTCGTGAAACTCAAGCCTGTATTCGGCTATCTGCATCGCAATCATGAAAAAATTGCCGAGGGCACAACGTATCTCGGCTCGATGCCGTACACCGACCGGCTCGATTATTTTTGCTCGCTCACGAACAATTGGGCTTACGCGCTAGCGGTCGAAAAGCTTGCGGGGTTGCAGGTCCCCGAACGCGCCGAGTACATCCGGGTCATCACGGCGGAATTAACGCGCCTGCAAAACCACGCCTGCCTCATCGGTTTCCTCATGCAGGACATGGGGGCGCTGGGCACGCCGTTGATGTATGCGTTCCGCGAGCGGGAGAAAATCCTCGACCTCTTCGAGTCGCTGACCGGCGCGCGGATGATGTGCAATTACATGCGCTTCGGCGGTTGTCGCTGTGATTTGCCCGCGGGTTGGCTGGAACAGGCGAATGTGGTCGTGGATGAATTCCCGCGCTTCCTCGACCAATACGAGAACCTCATCATGGGGAACGAAATCGTCATCGCGCGCACGCAAGGCGTCGGCGTCCTGACACGAAAGCTTGCGATCAACGCGAGCATCACGGGTCCGATGTTGCGCGCCGCGGGCGTGAACTACGACATCCGCAAGGTGGATCGCTATGGCCTCTACGACCGCTTCGAATTCAAAGTCCCGCTCGGCGAGCACGGTGACACATTCGACCGCTACATGATTCGCGTCCTGGAAATGCGCGAGTCCGTGAAGATGTTGCAGCAGGCGTTGCGCGGCATTTCGCCCGGCCCGATCACTGACCCGAAGGCGAAACTGCGCGGCTTCCGTCCAAAGGCAGGCGAAGCGTATGGCCGCATCGAAGCACCGAAAGGCGAGCTTGGCTTTTATCTCATCAGTGACGGCTCGCCGAATCCGTATCGCTACCGCGTGCGCCCGCCGAGCTTCATCAATCTGACGGTTCTCGAAGATATGTGCCTCGGCCAGCTCGTGGCGGACGTGGTGATTATTCTGGGGAGCGTGGACATTGTGTTGGGAGAGGTGGACCGATGAGAGAACCGCAGGTGGGAAAGTCGGAAAGTGAGAAAGTGGGAAACCGCCGCGCGTCGCTACCTCTCACTTTCTCACTTTCTCACTCACCCACTTTCGCGCACGATACGCCTGCGGTCTTCATCAAACGAAGATAAACGAAACTATGCTCGGCGAAGGCATCATCAAAGGAATGGCGGAGACGGCGAGGAATTTCCTCGGCAGCTACGTCAGCGACGAACGGCTCACAACCATTCAGTATCCCGAGGAACGGCAGGTGTTGGCGGAAGCCACGCGCCAGTTTCCCTTTCTTGTCCATGACGGTGACGATTGGCTCCAGGGCATGCGCTGTGTCGCCTGCCAGATTTGCGAGAAGGAATGTCCGCCCAAGTGCATCTACATCGTCAAGAGCAAGGACAAGAAGCCCGACTA
>CAZNOE010000556.1:0-4457 GCA_964574525.1 uncultured Bifidobacteriaceae bacterium | reverse complement strand
CCGCTTCGAGATTTCTTCCGTAATGCTCACAAAGGTCGGGAACGGTAACAGAGAAGTGGGCGCGGACAAGGAGGGAAAGCGCAGCTTAGAGCAGCTCAAGACTTGAAGAAAGAATCCCACCAAGTTCGGTCAGCGTGATTAGGTTTAAGTGCAAATCGCGCTTTTTGTGTAATCCGGGTTAGCGCGATCTTCATTTCCGATTTGGAAGTGCCTACTTCCTTTTGCCACGCCTTCAAAATATCAACCGTTGACCATACCTCGATGCCGATTTTTTCGCGCGCAATAAGACTGCGAGCTTTGCGATCGTCCGTTGCCAAAGAGAGTGCCCGTGATTCGGCCAGCGCTAAGGCCATCGCTTCGCCGTCATCAAGTTCAGTAGCGTATGCGACATAGAGTTTTAGTTCTTCGTCATTGTCTGGCGACACTATTTCCAAAGCTCCGCTGTCAACATACTGCTGCAGCACGATGGGCTCTTTTTCATTGGTTTCTGGATCGTGCAAGAATATCGCTTCCGCAACGGTGGCTCGTGATACGACAAGCTTGTATCCGATGTTGTGGGCAATTTCGGCGAACCGTCCGCTAGCTAGTAGATTGATGAGGACGCACGTGTCCTGAATTAGCAGAGGGTTTGGCATGGCTGACTACGCGTCCAGCACTGGCGCTCCTAAGTCCAGTTCCAATACCGGGACGTAGCCTGAACCGGTTTTGTCATCAATCAGCGTTTCGAGCTTTTCTAACATCATTCGGGCAGTGACGCGGTCGGTTCGTAGCTTTCTCGCAAGCTGTCCCTCCGAAAGCAGACCGGCGTCGTAAGCACGCTTTGCCAAGATCAGGTAACGCTGAGGGAGCATTTGCCGATAGTTTGCATGCGGGACTAGCCCGAGTACAGCGCGCGCGCGATCCGGCTTAAAGCCTCTTGCCTTTAGGCGATCCCAAGTCCCGCTTGGCAGTCGGCGAAGGTCTTCGAGTCGCAGGCACATCGCCTGAACTGACACGCCAAAATAATGAGAGAGGTGCACCAAGTCGGCAATGCGAACGTTTTTTTCTCCTTCACGAGCGTCTTTCAACTCCGAGAAACGCCGGATGACGCCGCTGCGAGGCATCAGAAAATTGGCTGCGAAACTATCGGCAAACTGTTCGGTGGGTGATCTCATCCACCGCCCTGCTTCCAAGGCAACGTCTGCCTGATAACGCGTCGTGAGAAAGTGCGCGTATTCGTGAGCGAGAGAAAAGTTACCTCTCGGAACGGGATGCAGAGAATTGATGCCAACGCATCCGCCAACCACATCGTTGCACGCAAAAACACCGGAGATAAGCTGCGGCATCTCGTAATAAAAAATGCGCAAACCGACGGCTTCTTCCAAGAGAGCGCGCAAGTTTGAACTCGGCGCGTCACCCAGGCCCAACCTTCCTCTTTCTTCCACTGAAACCTCCTCACCGAGTTCAATAGGATGGTTGTAAGATTCTTCGAGCTTGTAGATCGGTGTAGCATCCTTTGCCCTTTCCATTCCGCATAACCTTTCAAGTTCGAGGAAATCGTTCGTCAGAGTTTCGAGGGTTTCTGCGACTTTCAAGAATTCGCCCTCGTCCAAAGGTGCTCCCGGACGACTGGCCGCAAACGCAGCGCGAAATTGCGGCACTAATGGTTGCGTGTTTGCCTGTACACTTACAAATTCGGAAAGTGAACGGCCGTAATGTTTGGCAAACTCCACTAATTCCTGCTCGGTCACTCTACGCTCGCCCTTTTCAATGGCGACAACGGTAGTGCGGGCATAACCCAGCGCATCCGCGACTTGCTCCTGCCTTAGCCCTCTTGCGCGCCGGGCATTCCGCAAACGCTCGCCTATGACTTTCGGGTCAATTGCTTGTAAAGGATTTCGTTCCATGTGATTTGTTAAGCAGCAACAAGGTGATCTGACAATACTCGCCGCCCGCTGAAAGATTCCCATTCAGCAACGTGCGCGCTGTAAAGGCGAAGGAGTTTTGATTCAACCTCGGCGGAATCAAATCCCTGTTTCATCAAAATGAATTCCACTTCGCGTAGTTCGGGATAAAGCCGAGTTAAGGCCGACCAGCGATTAGCGCTTCGCAGTCCTTGCTTTACGCGGAAAGCCTGAGCGTCGAACTTATCGAACACAAACGCCGCGCTTGGTTTCAAAACAGGCGATGACTGAGTAACATCATGCGTGTAATCACTAGCCGGATCGAAGTGCGATAACCCGGCCGATTCCAACGCCAGTCTCCGGAGCACACAGGACGAGCACACTCCACACTGGCGCGTGCCTTCTCGGTAATTGGGGAAACGGTCGCACGAGAACGTCTCGTGAATTACTAAACCAATCGTTGATATAGCTGGAGAGCGCAAAGTCTCCGCCTTGGTTGAAAACAGAAATGGAGTTCGGATACGGAAATTTGAGTGGCCAATGGCCGAAAGCAACTGTTCCATTAACATCAACGTTTTCGGATGAACAGGATGACTCACTTCCCACCCAAGTTGACTCGCATCAAACGGAAGATTGATTGCTCCGATACCATTCTCATAAACGAACAATTCCCGTGCGCCCAGATGCAAGCTCGTGATTGAACCGAGGGTCAAATGCACGAAACCACGGCTGCGCTGACTGCTTTCTTGGGGCGTCCGAGGTTTCACCGGCAAGCCGTATGGAATCTGCACGTGTTGCCCTAGGCTTGGTCTGCCACGAAAGAGATTGTTAGCTTGAGTGCATTGTCCGGTCGTCATCCGACCGTGAGTAGTTCCTGAAACCAGAACATGAAAACGATTCTCATCACAAAGCTGATAAGCAGCCCCTGCAAAACTATCGAGTCCGCCACTGAAGCACATCACCATCGGCTGGCCATTGGGTTTGAATTCATCTAGCAAAAACTGCTGCGTTGGTGACGCGCCATTGTTTGCGAATTCGTGGAAAGAAAAACTCCATTCGTCGTGTGACAGAAACCAAAAAAGTTCGGAAAGAATTTTGGCAGGCGCGCCGTTCCACAATTCTGGATGCCGCACGTCCATTTGCATGTGAATTCGACGATGCCGCGGTGACGCATTACTCCCTTCTTCCGGATGCCGTCTTGGAGAGAATCTATCGGCGACATACGCTGACGCAGCAATGTCTGCCAGGTCGCATAACTCAGGCCGCAGGTTGCGGCTGAATACGCCGGCGATACGTTCGTAGCGGCTGTAGAACGGTTGTTGAACAAGTTCAAGGTTTCCGCTGTGCGGGAAATCGCACTCGCGGCCAAAATTGCCGTGAGAAAACTTAAACCTGTAGCTCAGAGACGAATTTGGTGAAGTGGCTTTCATACTTGTCACAACGATTCGGTAAGACCTTGAAGCGTATTTTCAACTGGCTTGCCTTTGGATCGAAAACTCTTTGGGACAGTACCGCTGGTGGATTTCGAAACGGCCACGAGCATAGGAACTCCTTGCTCCTTCGACGCGCTCATAGCCTCGCTTCGATATGCTTCTAATTGCTCCCGGCTGAATTTGCGCGCCTTCATTATGTTGTGCTCCATCGGGGAGAACCCGCGCTCAAAAAGCAGTTCGTGGTATCGTTCACAGCATAGCGATGCAACTTGCTCCTCCGTAACAGGGGACGCCCCTTCGGAGTGTTGGGCGACAACAGATAGGCAGGCCTCCCGAATCGCAGCCGACGATTCAAAATCCGCAAAGCGCCGTTCTTGCGAATCCAAATGAACACGGAGCAAAGCTTCTTCCTCGCATGATTCAAAAATTGGAAGACCGTCTTGGCGATTTTTGAAAAATGATTGTACCGAAGCAATCATCGGCCCGAGTGCTGGCGATTGAAGGTCGCTACGGAGCATGTTTTCGACGCACTTCGCAATACTAGGCGCAAGTTCAGTTGCGTCGGCTGCGGCACACGCAGCTTTGTAGGGTTTGCCCCAACCCCACCTAACTCTCTTTTGATATTGGTCGCCATCGGATGCCATACGAAGGGAAGGTTAGTAGTCTTATGACAATTGTCAATAGTATTGTTATTTTTTAATGACAATGTCATAAACGCCGCAGCAGGGCTATTTTGCGACCTCGATTCCCTCGTGGTTTTCCTACCTCAGTAGGCGGGGAGTGCCGGTTACGTCACTGTGCGAAGAACTTCTGAATCTCCTTCACCACTTCCACAAACCGGTCCACCTCGGTTTTGGTGTTGTAGAAATAAAAGCTCGCGCGGGCGGTGGATTCGACGCCGAGCCGGTGCATGAGCGGTTGCGTGCAGTGATGGCCGCCGCGCAACGCCACGCCCGCCTGGTCCGCCAGCGTCACCACGTCGTGCGCGTGAACGTCTTTGAGCAGGAAGCTCACGAGGCCGGCGCGTCCGCTCTCCGTTCCCCTCTTGGGAGGGGTCAGGGGTCGGTGCGGTCCGAAGAGGCGGATGTTCTTCAGCGCGGCCAGCTTTTCGTAAGCACAGGTCGCGAGTTCCTGATCGTGG
>CAZNOE010000555.1:0-4476 GCA_964574525.1 uncultured Bifidobacteriaceae bacterium | reverse complement strand
ACGGGTGCTGATTCGCCGAACTACGGCATCGGCTACGCGACGGCGAAATCACCCCTTGGGCCGTTCACGAAATACACGGGCAATCCGATTGCGCATCGCGGCGGCAAGGTGCTCGGCCCAGGGCATCATTGTGTGATCGAAGGCCCGGACAAAAAGCTCTGGCTCGTTTATCACCAGAAATGGGACGACGGGAAAAACTTCAAGCGCTTCCTCGCCGTTGATCCGTTGTGGTTCGATGAAAAGGGCGTGCTTCAAGCAAAGGTTTCACGTGAGACGGACGAGCCGGCTCCCTGATCGCAAAAATGTCGCTGGCTGAAATTGTCGGTCTCATTCTTGCCGGAGTCGCCGCGGGCGCTATCAACGCCGTGGCCGGTGGCGGAACGCTCGTGACGTTTCCGACTTTGCTGGCCTTCGGCACGCCGCCCATCATTGCCAACGCGACCAGCACGCTCGCGCTCGTCATCGGCACGGCGGGGAGCGTGTTTGGCTATCGGCGTCATATTGAGGCCGTGAAACCGTGGCTTTGGAGGTTCGTGCCGGTAAGCATCGCGGGCGGCTGGATTGGAAGCTGGCTGCTCACGCACACCAGCGATCGGACTTTCTCCAAACTCGTGCCATTCCTCATTCTCTTCGCGACGGTGTTGTTCCTCGCCCAAGGCGCTTTCCGTCGTTTCGCCGGGCTTGATCAACGTGGTGGACTTCACTCCCGACATCATGGCATCATCGGCGCGGTTGCTTTCCAATTCGCGGTGGCGGTGTACGGCGGTTACTTCGGCGCAGGTATCGGCATCCTGATGCTGGCGTCGCTGGGTTTCATCGGGTTGACGAATATTCATGAGATGAACGCTCTCAAAACGGTGCTCGGCTCGTTGATCAACTTCGTCGCCGCAATATGGTTCATTTTCGCCGGATTGATTCATTGGCCCAAGGCGGGCGTGATGACGGTCGGCGCCGTCGCGGGTTACTTCATCGGTTCGCACTACGCTCAGCGCATCCCGCAAGCGCGCGTGCGCCAGATCATCACCGCCGTCGGCTTCATCATCGCGGCGGTGACATTCTACGAGGAATTTTTGAAATAACGCAGCGGAAGGAGCGCCGGCTTCGAGGCACGGCGCGACAAGTTTGCAAATTCATTGACGCGCCGTGCCCGGAGGCTGGCGCTCCGCCTATTTCCTAACGGACTCGACGTGCTTGCCGCGAATTTTCTTCGTGTTGAAATCCCACAGCAGCCAATCGTCGTCGGGCACGAACTGATCGAGCTTACGGTCCCATTTCTTCGGCAGTCGTTCGTTTAGTTTTTCCACGAACGGCAGGAGAGGGCGCTTCGGCGGGAATTTCTTCTCGTGCCGGTCAATCGGAATGTCCGTGTGCCAGCCAAACTGTTTGCGGTAGGGCCCGAAGCCGAAGCCGTCGAAGAAATTCTCCCCGCCCACCAGAGGGATATACCACAAACTCGGCATGCCGCGTGAGTTTTCCTTGATCGGAACTTCCATTTCCAGTCGCCGCATCAACTCCGAGCCGATGGGGTCGTGCTTCACGTGTTCGCGCAACTCGTGGAGCGTCGGAAAGACAATCGGCGGGCTGACGAACAGCACGGGCTTGTGCTGCAACGTGGCCATGATGATTTCGTGCGGTGTGCCGACACTATAGATGTTCGTCGGACAATACGAGATCATGAAATCGCTCGTGTCCACCATGCGCAGGTCAATGTGCAGTGTTTCCCAGAATTGCTTGGAGCACCAAGAGCGCTCCTGCGCGCCCTTTTTGCCGGTCGCGTAAGTCCACCGTTTCCTGATGCGCTCGCCGCTCTTCACGTCCTCGCGGCCGTATTCGTGCAGGCCACGCACGTCGGGCTTGAACCACGGATCAAACACGGTGACGCCCCTCTCTTGGAGAAACTGGCTTACGCGATTGCGCCAGCCGAACTGCTTCTCCGCCGCGCGCGACGCGACGAAATCCATCGGGCCGGAAAGATAGACGCGCGCTCCTTGCAACAGCCGGCTCTTACGCTGGGATGGTGGCATGGAGCGAGCATAGGCGCGGCGACCGTCTGGCTCAAGCCTGCGAGTGAGCTTCCGTCTGCTTCACAACTTCTGCAACGCTTCCGCCAGGCGCTCGTAATCAGCCAGTGAGTTGTAGAGGTAGGCCGAGATGCGAAAAAAGCGCCCCTCTGGATTTCCGACCCGGAAGAACGGCACTTCGATCCTGAACTCGTCGTAGAGCCGCAGTTGTTCGGGATCAATCTTCCCGGATCGAAGCACGCCTTGAAATCGTTCCGGCAACGGAATCGCCGCCATGGAGCCAAGCATGCTTTCCGGACAAGGAGGCTCGACTTCCAGCCGTTCGCACAACAGTCGCCGCGCCTGCACAGCGAGTTCACGGTTGCGCGCTCTCATCTCGCGCCAACCGCCCGGCAGCAATCGCCCCAACCAGCGGATCGCTTCGCCGACGCAAAACCACGCCGTTGGATCAAGCGTGCCCGCCCAGTCGAAGCGATCCTGGAATTTGTTATGGCCTGGCCGGGGCCGGTTGTTGCCGTGGCTGATGACGGCGGGCTGCAACTCTTCTTGCTTGTCCTCGCGCGCCCACAGGAAAGCAGCACCCTTCGGCGCACAGACCCATTTGTGCAGGTTGCCCGTGTAATAGGCCGGTCGCAGGCGCGGCAAGTTGAGCGGCAACATGCCCGGCGCGTGTGCCCCGTCCACCAACGTATCCACGCTGCGGTTCTCCAGCTCATGGATGATCCGCGCCAGGGGAAACACCAGCGCGCTGTTGCTGGTGACGTGATCAATCATCGCCAGCCGCGTGCGTGGCGTGACAGCGGCGAGAATGGCTTCAACGACCTCGTCCGCGCTGCTTAACGGGAAAGGAATTTGCGCAACCACTAATTTCGCTCCGGCACGGCGTGCGACTTCAACCAGAACATTACGGCAAGCGTTATAGTCGTGGGCCGTCGTGAGAAGTTCGTCGCCGCGGCGGAGTTTGAGCGAGCGCACGACGGCATTCACTCCAGTAGTGGCGTTCGTGACGAAAACAATGTCTCGCGTCGAGGCTCCGACGAATCGCGCCAGTTCCGCACGTGCTGGATCAAGTCACTCCTCGTAGCGGCGCCAGAGGAACTGGACCGGTTCGGCTTCCATCTCGCGCCGCAACTTCGCCTGCAGTTCCAAAACCGGTTTTGGGCACGCGCCAAAAGAACCGTGGTTCAGGAACACCGCACGCGATGCCAGCGACCAATGGCGACGAAACTTGGAACGCGCGGCACGAGCCCAGCTTTGCTCTTTCACGTGGGCATTTTACGCAAGGGGTCCACTTTGTCTGCTTGGGAATACAGTCGCGAAGCGGGCGGCAAAGTCGGTCGGGAAATGAGGGAATTGGAGTCGGCGCCGGATATCAAATCGTGCATGAGCCGCCAGTCGGCACGGAGCACCAGCCTATTTTAGCCGCCAGACGATGCGCGCTTTGCTCAAGTCGTAAGGCGACATCTCCATTTTGACGCGATCACCAACGGTCAGGCGCACCCAGCGCTTGCGCATCTTCCCGCAGATCGTGGCGAGCACCAGATGTTTGTTGTCCAGTTCAACCCGGAACATGGTGCCGGGAAGCACGGTCTGCACACAGCCTTCCACTTCGATATGCTCTTCTTTCATACAAATCGGCGCTGGCCCGATCCGTTGCCAACAACGATATCCTGCCGACTGACTGACAGGACGCGGCCAAAAAAAGGCGGGAGCCGGTTAACCGGACCCCGCCAAAAAGAATTCGGAAAACCCCAATTAGTAACGATTGCGACCGCCACCACCGCCACCACCACCGCCGCCACCGTATTCACGGCGCGGACCGCGGCCACCACCACCGCCGCCGGGACGTTCTTCCCGGGGACGCGCGATGTTGACAGTCAGGGCACGGCCATCCAACTGGCTGCCGTTCAGAGCGTCAATCGCCTTCTGAGCTTCCTCAGGGCTGCTCATGGTGACGAAGGCAAAGCCGCGCGGGCGGCCGCTCATTTTGTCCATCATCAGGTTGGTTTCGACGACCGTTCCGTGCGCTGCGAATGCGTCTTGCAGATCATTTTCAGTCGTGTTGAAGGAAAGATTTCCTACAAACAGTTTCGTGCTCATGTGACGTTTTACTCTTCTAGACTAACCGTTGCTTTCTCCAGACTGTTCCCGACTGCCGGGTTTCAAATCATCACTGAACCGAGTTCACCTGAAGATTTACCATGCCGTGGAAGCGACAAGCTATCTATTAGACAGGCGAACACTGCCGCTTCCCGGCCAAAACCGCAAGCAGTATTCTGAACTTTTTCCGCAGGCAGAAACAGGCCGGTTTTAAGGCGATTCTCGCGTCGCGCACCTCAGCCGCCCGCCGCCATCGCCTGGCCGGCAATCCAACCGGTCGTCCACGCCGCCTGGAAATTGGTAACTGTTCAGGTCTCAGGGTCCGGCGGGAGGTGCTGAGGGGATGAAGGGTGCG
>CAZNOE010000554.1:2697-4482 GCA_964574525.1 uncultured Bifidobacteriaceae bacterium | reverse complement strand
CCCTCGGCACGCTTCCGCCTGGGGGAACGGTGACGATCACGTTCGACGTGACCATCAACACGCCTTTTCCGGTGAATACGTCTTCCGTGACGAATCAAGGCATCGTCAGCGGCACCGGCTTCGGCCCGATTCTCACAGACGACCCGGCGACGGGCGCCGCCAACGACCCAACCGTCACCGCTGTGACCGTTGCGCCGCAAATCTCCTGTCCGGCGAACATTACGACCAATGCACTCAGCGCATGCCTGCTGCCGTCGGTCGCCTTTGGTGCCACGGTGACCGCCGGAGTTCCCGCGCCGGTTCTCACTTACAAATTGGGCGCGACCGTGATCAACTCGCCCTACACGTTTCCCGCGGGGACAAATATGGTGACCGTTACCGCGACGAACGGCACGACGCCGAACGCGGCTTGCTCCTTCACGGTCACGGTCATGGCAGTGGCCAATCCCCCGCAATTGAACATCGCCCGGATCAACACGAATGTTGTGCTGTCCTGGCCCGGCAACTATTCCTGCTACTCCCTGCAGTTCTCACCCGTGCTTTTGCCTCCACCAGCCACCAACGTCTGGACGCCTTATCCCGGCCCCTTCACAAGCACCAACGGCAACATCTACGTGACCAACGGCCTCACTTCCAGCAACCGCTTTTTCCGGCTGGCTTACTAACGATCCACGTTGGGCAGAGACAGCGGGATGCGGTCGCATTTTCGTTGCTCTTACGGAGGCGGATATGGAGCGGCGGAGAGTACTGGCGATTCCTGACCGGCTGCCATGTCGTGACCCAGAAGGGCTTTGGTTGAACGCGAAGTTCAAATCCACCGCCAGTCTTGCAGTGTTCAGGGTTTTTGGACCTGAAGACGGTAGAAGGTCGCGGGCGACGGCTGAGTCGGCGGATTGGTGAGGCTGTGGACGGACGCCGGCAGGTTGGAAGCGCCGACGAGCGGCGTGAAGCTGGTCATGTTCGTGCCTTCCCAGATCGTGTAAACCCGACCGGTCACGGTGTTCCAGTTCAGCACGAGATCCGACCCGTTGCGGCTCAGGGAGAGCAGCAATCGGTCGGCGGGGTTGGTGGGATCGAGGCCCGCGATGTAGGATTGCCAGAGTGGGAGTCCGTTTGCGCTGATCGTGTTGACAACGGATTCGACGTCTTGTGTGAAGCCGTAAGACGCAAGCCACCATAGCGGGGTGGGGTGGTTGGTGGTGACCATTTCCGCGAACACTGCCTGGAGGGTGA
Organism: uncultured Bifidobacteriaceae bacterium; assembly: GCA_964574525.1. Taxonomy (GTDB): domain Bacteria; phylum Verrucomicrobiota; class Verrucomicrobiia; order Limisphaerales; family JADLHS01; genus WYBW01. The sequence goes on along the minus strand of CAZNOE010000554.1, from coordinate 3,249 downwards.
CGTTCGAGTTGAGCAGGACGTTCAGCGGGTTCGATGTCCCCGACGCATCGCCGGACCAGTGGAAAAAGAAGAAATACGTCGCAGGTGTGGCGGTCACCTGGATGCTGTCGCCGATTGGATAGCTGCCGTTGGTGGGACTGACGCTGCCCCAAGCCGGGTCGTTGACCGTGGCGGTGAGAGTCAGGTTTGAGTTGTTGTCCTGTTCGGTGGCGAGGACGGAAACGGTCGTGAGGCCGGGGCTGGTGCAATGGAAGGTGGCGGAATCGGATTGTTGGTCCGGGTCGTTCAGGGCGGCGATGGTGACCGGTACCGGGTTGGACCAGTTGGAGGAATTGAACACGTTCGTACCACCGCTCAGCACGATCAGATCGGAGTCGCCGCTGACGCGCGTGACCGTGACAGTTATGTTGCCGACGGGTGGTTCGGCGAGTCGCACGGTGAAGACGGTGTTGCTGCGTTCGGGCACGGTCAGCAGAGTCGCGCTGACCAGTATCGCCTGCTGGCTGACGGGGATGGCCACGCTGAAACTCCCCAGCACGGTTTGCGCAAGGG
>CAZNOE010000554.1:0-2597 GCA_964574525.1 uncultured Bifidobacteriaceae bacterium | reverse complement strand
CTGCTGGTGATGTTGGCGACGTTGAGCACGGCGGCAGGCGGTGTGGTGTCGAGCGTGCCATAGGCGAGAATCTCCACGTCGTCAATGTTCCAGCCGATGTCGTTCTGCGATTGGCCGGAACCGATGCCCCAGCGCAGACGGAGGGCGCTCGCCCCCGCCGTCCAGGCCGGCAGGCTGTATTTCAGGTCCTGCCAACTGCCGTCGGTGACGGTCTTGGAGGTGGACCAAACATTGGTCCACGCCGTACCGTTCGTGGAAACTTGGATCAATGCCCTGTCCTGGTTCTTCAATCTCAGCCAGCGGCGGAATCGGAGCGATAGTCCGGAGGCGCCCGAACAGTTGATGGGCGGCGTGGTCGCGTAGGTTATGGCGAGATTGTTTCCATAGTTGCCACTGAGGTTGTAGGCGAGAATCTTCGTTCCGGTAAAACCTGAAGTTGGGCCGATTCCGGAATAGGCCGGCGTGCCGTACTGCCACTGGGCCGTCAGCGTCCAGCCAGGATCCACATCCATGTTCGCGGAGTACACGGGCGACGGGACCTGGACGTTGAACTGGCCGAGCAAACCGGGCGCGACTGGCGCGCCTTCCGTGTCAGTGACCTGATTAGTTTGCATCCACACGCTGTAAGTACCGTTGTCGGTGGCGGTCCAGGTGCTGCCGACGGGCGGCGGCGCAGTGTAGGTGGCGACGCGAGGTGAGCCGTCAAGAGAATTGTTCACGGAAACGAACTGGCCGGCTTGGTCGTAGCCGTTTGGGCCGGTGATGCGCACGTCGAGATCGTCGAGGGTGGCAACATTGATGGCGACGTTGTCCGAGTACGTGACCGTGAAAGATTTTGCGCCGGTGCCGGTTTGCGTGATGTCGGTGAGCAGCGCTTCGGCCAGGGGCGGCGCAACAAAACCCGAAGGCACGAGATAACCAGTGATGAAATATTGCCCGATGCTGCCGTAGGCGGTGTAGCCCGACGGCGTGGAACTGGCAGGGTCGCCGGTGCCGGTGCTCCGCACGTGGAGATAATAAACGCCATCGGTCAGGTTGGTCTGAACGGTGGCGGTGGTCTGGCTGGCGGGGTTGTTGGTCAAAAGCAGGGTGCCGGAACTGTCGCGGAGTTCGACGAGCACATCCAGGTTGCCGCCGCGCGTAATGCCGGAAGGCATGATCCACGGTTTGACCGTGAGGCTCATCATCCCGGGGCCCGTGGTGAATGAGAAAACGTCCACGTCCGTGTTGCGCTCCAGCACGCCCCTGTTGGCGGAGTTGGTGTTGGTGGGATCATTTTCCGGCGTGGTGGAAACGACATTAGTCAGCCCGGTGATCACCAGGGGCGTGGCGGTGCCGGCGGTGTTGCCGCGGTCATCGGGGCGGTAGGTGATTTTGCCGGAAATGATGGCGAGATCATCTTCGGTGTTGTTGGCCCGATAATACTCACCCTTGCTCCATTGACTGACGTTGCGGTTGTAGCCCGTGCCCATGAGTGGTCCCCAGGAAGTATCCCCGCTGCCGTGGCCGCCGTAATACTCGAAGCCATCCGTCCGCCCGTCGTGACTGAGGCCCAGGTTGTGTCCGATTTCGTGAGATGCGGCCTCGGAAATGTAGGACTCATCGTTGGCCAGATTGTTGACATAGATCCACGCGGGCCGGTAATTGGCATAAGAGCCCGAGCCGAAAACATTGACGTAGGCGACGCCGCCCGCCGCGGAATAAGGGTTCGGATCGCCATTGGCATCGGTGTTGCGCGTGATCAAGGCGTGGGCGGTCCGCGTGGTAAAGGTAGCCGGGCGTTCCGTGGTCACATCAATGTCGAACGGCGAGTAATCCTCGGACATCCGCTGCCAGATGCGCTTGATGGCCAGTTGCTCCGCGTCACTGAAGGTCGAGTAATCCGCATCCGTGCCGAAGGCCACGGCGGGGATGGAACTACGCCCGACTTCGGTCAGCCATTGACCGGTGGTAATGGTTTCGCCGGAAAAATTGATGAACAGAACATTCGGCGCGCCGGGCCGGCTGTGAAACACCAGGCTCGCTGGAAATGGACTGACGGGAACGGCTGCCGCGGCGACGACGGGTTCATCAGCAGATGGAATCGGCGCGGCCTGCAATGTGAAAACGTCGGCATAGAAGATTCCACCATCCGCGTCTATTTGCAGTGATTCCAGATCCAATTCCGTGAAATGAAAATTGCGCAACCATTCGAGCGCGCGGAGGCGGGCCGTTTCCGAGAGGCCTTCCAAACGCTGCCGGAATCGTCCGATTGGCAGGTCCTCCACCTTTTGCACGCTGCCAGGAGGATACTCGCGCGCGCGGGTCGGCGGGTTTTGCCCCGGTGATAAGGCCGCGTTTAACAAAAGGATAAACGCGATCAAGCCCCATTGAGGCAACATCCGACGGCTAAGCAAAGTCATGCGGCGAAGAAGCAGCGAAAAGTGAGCCAAGTTTGTGTTTTCGCCAGCACTTTGTGACTTGTCACGCGGCCCGAACCACACCGGTTCGGGCCCGGGTTGGAAACCAGAACCAGTCTTTCTCGGAGACCGCCGATCTCAGCCCGTGATCAGAAATTGTGGAGCGGGGACCAGGCGGCAATTCAGAAGGGCAGCTTG
>CAZNOE010000553.1:0-4484 GCA_964574525.1 uncultured Bifidobacteriaceae bacterium | reverse complement strand
CTAACGATCAATGCACCATTAAGCCAGAGGCGTCAGTTTCAACCTACGGCCCGTCCAATCTGCCGTAATTCCGAATCTGCGGCCAGATCAACGCCACGGCGATTACGACGAGGATCGTTCCCACGCCGCCGGACACGACGGAGAACACGGGACCAAACCAGTGCGCGACCGTGCCCGATTCGAACCCGCCCAGTTCGTTCGACGTGCCAATGAACAGGCTGTTCACGGCGGAGACGCGTCCGCGCTTCTCATCCGGGGTCAGCATTTGCACCAGCGTATGCCGGACGACAACGCTCACGTTGTCCACGGCGCCGCAAACGAACAGCATGAGGAACGACACCCAGAACCATTTCGCGAGTCCAAATCCGATCGTTGCGATACCGAACAGCGCCACTGCCCAAAGCATCGCGCGCCCCGCTTTTTCCATCGGTGGACGGTGCGCGATTACCAATGCGCACAGCACTGCACCCATCGGCATCGCCGCCTGCAGCAACCCCAACCCTGACGGCCCGACGCGCAGAATGTCCTTGGCATAAACTGGCAGGAGCGCCGTCGCACCGCCCAGGAGCACGGCGAACATATCCAGCGTGATCGTTCCAAAGATGATGCGGTTGGCGACCACAAACTTGAAGCCCGCGATGAGAGTCGCAGCGGTCATTTTCTCCTTCACCGCGACGACGTGCCGGCTGCGGATGAAGCAAACCATGATCAGACAAATCAGCGCCGCCACTGCGTTGAGCGCATAAACCGTGGCCGCACTGTGCGTCACCGCGATGAGCGCGCCGCCCGCTGCCGGGCCGCCCACAGATGACAGATGAAAAGTGCCGCTGTTCCACGTGACTGCGCGTGAGAAAAGATGCCGCGGCACAAGATGCGGCAGGAATGCCGAACTGGCCGGCCACAAAAACGTCCGCGCTATTCCCGTAACGAACAGACACACGTAAATCCAGACCACCGGTGCGTGCCCCGCCGAGATGAACGTCAGGCCAAGGCTGGTGAGCGCGACGAGCGAAATCATGGCGATGATGATGCGTTTGCGCTCGTAGTTGTCGGCGATATGTCCGGCGGGAAGCGTGCAGAGCACCATCGGAATCATCTGCGTCAGACCCACCAGGCCCAGCGCCAGCGCGGAGTGCGTGCGCTCATAAAGTTCCCAGCCCACGGCAACCGTAAGCATCTGTTGTCCGAACGACGCGACGAGCCGGCCGATGAGATAGAGCGCGAAGTCGCGGTTGCGCAACACCGCGTAGGGATCAGACGCCGCGCCTCCAGGGCTTACGGTGGCAGGAGTGTCCGGCGCTTCAGCGTCGTGCATAAGACTCGACGACGAAATTACCGGTTTCTGCCTGAACGTCGAGCGTCGGAAAACTCGCGAGGCTGATCAAATCCTGCGGTCCGCATCATTCGCCCTCAGACAGAAGGACGCGGCCAATCTGCGAATCCGGAGGGCCGATGCGGACGGGGTATGAATCCTCCGTATCGGAAGAATAGATTTCAGGAACGGGAGCGAGGACGGTCCCCTCCACCGCTGCGCTCTTCGCGTGGACGCGCTTCATTCACGGTGAGGGTCCGCCCATTGATGTCCTTCCCGCCTAAAGCCGTAATGGCCGCTTGGGCGGCTTCGGGCGTGGCCATGGTCACAAAGGCAAAGCCGCGTGACCGTCCGGTGGCCCGATCCATGATGAGATTGACTTCCGACACGGGACCAAAAGCGCCGAGCATGGTGTGCAAGTCACCTTCCGTGGTGTCGAACGACAGGTTCCCCACGTACAATTTCGTATTCATGATGTGTTGGTTAGACGCGCTGGTTGTTTCCAAACTGTTCCCGACCGCCGGGTTTCAAATCATCGCCTGAACCAGGTTCAGTTGAAGATCCACCAAGGCTTGGAAAAAGACATTGGGTCTATCGCTTTGCAGGCTGACATCTTTTCGGGTTAACGCAAGTGGGAATCTCCGTCCTCGCGCGGCAGCGCATCTGAAACTATTTCGGCAGGAAGGGGCGCACGCGTTCGGCGAGCAACTTACAGCCCGCGGCGTTGAAGTGGAGCTTGTCCTCGACGAACAATTCAGCGCGCGGTTGTCCGTCAGAGCCAAGCACCATGTCATAGGTCTCAAGATATTTCAGTCGCGGCTTCTGCCCGATGTAATCCTTGACCAGCGCGTTGAGCGTCTTCTCCTTGTCCGCCTGCTTCCAGCGCGCGAGACTCGGACTTTGCGAAATGAAAACGATCTCCGCCTTGGGTAATTTCGCGTGGACCTTCGCCACGAACTCTTTGAAATCCGCAGCGACCTCTTCGGGCGACTTCCCGGCCCAGAGATCATTGCCACCGGCGCGAAGGAAAATGAGCCGCGGCGCGTAAGGGAAAATGATCCGCTCGGCGAAATGAGTGGAATCCGCGATTTGCGACCCGCCGAATCCGCGATTGATTACGCGTTGCGCCGGGAAATCCTGGGCCAGCGTCTTCCACCTGGCGATCGTCGATGCGCCGATAAAGAGCACCGCACCCTTGGGCGGCGGGTTGGTGCGGTCCATCTGCTCGTATGCCGCGATGGCTTTCTCCCATTTACCAAAGTCGTGCCCGGCCTCGGCGGACACGGCCACACCTCCGAATGCGACGATCACTAAGCCAACGAGCGAGAGTTCAGCGACGCGTTTCATGGCCGAAATTGTCACGGCAACGAGGAAACCAGAGCAAGCAGATTTTTGTCAGGGAACGAGCCGTCATCGCCTCTTGCCTCAACGAGCACGGAAGTGACATAATCCGCCATTGAGATATCCAACTGGTTCAGATGAAGAAACTGTTTTCACTCCTCTTAAGCTTGCCGGTTGCGGCAATGCTCCACGCCGCTGACAAACGCCCGAACATCGTTTGGATTTTTGGCGAGGACATGGGGCCGGAACTGGGTTGCTATGGCGATCTGCAGGCGATCACGCCGAACATGGATCGTCTGGCGCGCGAGGGAGCGCGGTTCACGCGCTGCTTCACACACGCACCGGTCTGCGCGCCGTGTCGTTCAGGCCTCATCACCGGGATGTATCCCACCACCATCGGCACGCATCACATGCGGTCCAAATTGATCTCGCCGCCGCCCACGTTCACGTCGTATTTGCGCAAGGCCGGTTACTTCGTCGCGTGGCCGGGCAAGACGGATTTCAATTTCGATGTGCCGAACGACGCGTTTGATTCCACGGCCGATTGGCTGATGGGCGAAGGCGTTCAACCCACTGCGAAAAAGAAAGCCGGCAGAATTCCCGCGCCGCTGAAATCGCGGCAACCGTTTTTTGCCTTCATCAATCTCGGGGATTCGCACGAAAGCAGCATTCGCATGATGGACAAATTCAACAACTTCACGGCGAAACTCAAATCGGAGGAGCGACACGACCCCGCGAAGATGAGCGTGCCGCCATATCATCCCGACGCGTCGGAAGTGCGCCGCGATCTGGCCAATTACTACGACCTTGTCACGGCTGTGGACCACAAAGTCGGCGCCGTGCTGAAGTTTCTCGATGAACAGGGCCTGGCCGATAACACCGTCGTGTTTCTCACGGGCGATCACGGGCGCGGATTGTCGCGCAGCAAACGGTGGGTGTACGACAGCGGCATTCACGTGCCGTTGATCGTGCGCTGGCCGGGTCAGATCAAACCCGGCACCGTGCGCGAGGATTTGGTGAGCTTCATTGATTTCGCGCCGACGGTGCTGGCGCTGGCGGACATTCATCTTCCGGTGGGTGGAAAACCGGTGAAGGTTCCGGGCGGGAAGAATTCCGCGCCTGAAATCTATCAGCCGCTGCAAGGGATTGTTTTTCTCGGCCCGCAGGCACAGGAGCGGGAATATGTTTTTGCCGCGCGCGACCGGATGGATGAAACCTATGACCGCATTCGCGCCGTGCGGACGAAACAGTTCAAATACATCCGCAACTTCGAACCGCAACTGCCCTACGCCCAGCGCATCGCGTACATGGACGAAATGCCGACGATGCAGGTATGGCGCCGGCTCAACTCCGAGGGTAAACTGACCGGGGCGCAAAAACTTTTCTTCGCACCGACCAAACCACGCGAGGAACTTTATGACACGCAAAGCGATCCGCACGAGATTCACAACCTCGCCGATTCGCCAGAGCATCAAGCCGTGCTGAAAGAACTGCGTGCGGCGTTGGACAAGTGGATTGAGGACACGCACGATCTCGGCGCGGTGCCGGAGCCGGAGTTGATCAAGCGCGGTCTGGTGCGCGATATTCTCTCCACTTACGCGGCGCGAAAGCAGGTTGAGAAATAGGCGCAGCGACTTGTGTTCCCGAATTCCCCGTTGTGCTTTCCGCTGCCCTGCTGAAATAATCCTCCCGTATGGCGAAAAAACAAACCCCTCCGGCCAAACGGCGTTATCTGTGGCCGTGGCTGCTGCTCGCTGCCTTCCTGCTCGGTTGCGTGCTGGCGGTGGTTTGGGTCACTGTCGAAGCGCGACGTATCAAGCGTCAACGGCAA
>CAZNOE010000552.1:0-4488 GCA_964574525.1 uncultured Bifidobacteriaceae bacterium | reverse complement strand
CTCGAAATCAAAATCGCCGCCTGATCTCAGGTTACTATGCGGCCACACACCCTTTTCCAACCCTTCGACGACATCCTTCTTTGCTTCGCGGTTCGCCTTCGGTAGCCTCGTCGGTTGACTCGAAAGAGAAACTCGTAGTCCGTGAGCAAGAATTTCATCCGCATTGGCGGCGCGCGTGAGCACAATCTCAAAAATCTCACGCTCGAAATCCCGCGCGACAAGTTGGTCGTCATCACCGGCTTGAGCGGTTCGGGCAAGTCGTCGCTCGCGTTCGACACGATTTACGCCGAGGGGCAGCGGCGGTATGTCGAATCACTTTCCGCTTACGCACGCCAGTTCCTCGACCAGATGCAGCGTCCGGAGGTGGATTACATCGAAGGCCTGTCGCCGGCGATTGCCATCGAGCAGCGCAGTTCCGGCTCGAACCCCCGCTCCATCATCGCGACCACGACGGAGATTTACGACTATTTGCGTTTGCTTTACGCGCATGTGGGCCGGCCGCATTGCCCGGACACCGGCGTGCCTATCGTCGCGCAGACCACGAGCGATATTGTGGACAAAATCCTCGCCCTGCCGCAGAAAACACGCGTGATGCTGCTCGCACCGGTCGTGCGCGGCCAGAAAGGCGAGTTCCGCGATGTGATTGAGCGCCTGTCGCGCGAGGGGTTTGTGCGTGCGCGCGTGGATGGCGAGTTCGTCGAATTGGGCGACCCAAACGTGCGGGTCAAGCTCGATCCGAAGGCGGCGCACACTATTGAGGCCGTCGTGGACCGCCTGGTGATTGATGAAAAGGTGCGCGTGCGGTTGAGCGATTCGTTGGAGACGGCGTTGCGCTGGGGTGAAGGCGTAATGCTGGCGCTGCATCAAGTCGAGGGTCGAGAGTCGAGAGTCGAGAGCACGAAGACACGCCCATCTCCCGACCCTCGGCCCCCGGCCCTGGACTTGCCTCCGTGGATTGAAACGTTGCACTCCAATCGCATGCTTAGTCCGGCGACGGGTAAGAGCTTCGACCCGCTGACGCCAAAACATTTCTCCTTCAACTCGCCATCCGGCGCGTGTCCGATCTGCCACGGTCTCGGCCAGAAAATGGTTTTTGACGAGGGCTTGGTCATGCCCGATCCGGATAAATCGCTAGAACAAGGCGCCATTCTCCCGTGGCGGCGCGGCGGCAAGAGGATGATCGTTTATTACAAAGCCATGTTGCGGGCGGTGGCCGGGCATTACAACGTCAGCCTCGAAAAGCCCTACAAGGATTTGCCCGGCGATTTCAAGAAGGCGCTGCTTCACGGCTCAGGCGAAATGGAAATGGAATTCCATTTCTGGCGCGCGGGCAAAGCGAGCACGGTGAAGCGGCCATTTGAGGGCGTGATTCCCAACATGGAGCGGCTCTACGCCGAGAGCGAAAGCGAGTTCACGCGCAACCGGCTCAAGGCGTTTATGAGTCCGCAGTTTTGCGATGCGTGCGGCGGCAAGCGTCTGAAGCCGGAGATTCTCGCGGTGACGCTGGGCAATGACGAATGTCGAATGACGAATGGCGATCCCGCTGCGCCCATTCGTCATTCGTCATTCGTCATTCCGGGTCTTTCCATCATGGATGTCTGCGCGCTCTCCGTCGAAAAGGCCGACGAGTTTTTCGCGAACCTCAAGCTGACGGAGTTCGAAGAAAAAATCGCCCATGACGTGCTCAAGGAAATTCGCGCCCGACTCGGTTTCCTCAAAAACGTTGGTCTCGGCTATCTCACGCTCGACCGCGAGAGCGGCACGCTGAGCGGCGGCGAAGCCCAGCGCATCCGGCTGGCGACGCAGATTGGCGCGGGTTTGGTGGGTGTGCTCTACATTCTTGATGAGCCGAGCATCGGATTGCACCAGCGCGACAACGACCGGCTGCTTCGCACACTCGAAGGACTGCGCAACCTCGGCAATACAGTTCTGGTTGTCGAACACGATGCGGACACGATTCGTCACGCGGACTACATTCTCGATCTCGGCCCCGGTGCGGGCGTGCGCGGCGGCGAACTGGTCGCGGCGGGCAACTTGGAAGAGATTCTGGCCAGCCGGCGTTCGCTGACGGCGAAATACCTGACGGGTGAGCTTTCCATTCCCATCCCCAAGCAGCGCGTCAAACCCTCGCCTGATCGCGGCTGGTTGGAGATTCTCGGCGCGCGGGAGAACAATTTGAAAAATCTCGACGCGCGCATTCCGCTCGGCACGCTCACGTGTGTCACAGGCGTGAGCGGTTCGGGCAAGAGCACGCTGGTGGACGACATTCTGCGCCGGGCGTTGATGCGGAGATTTTTTGGCTCGAAGGAAAGGCCCGGCGCGCACCGCGCCCTCAAGGGTTTTGAGAATCTCGACAAGGTCATCGTGATTGACCAGACGCCGATTGGCCGCACGCCCCGCTCGAATCCCGCCACCTACACCGGGATGTTCAACGCGATTCGCGATTTGTTCGCCAAGCTGCCGACGGCGCGCGTTCGTGGCTACGAAGCGGGCCGGTTCAGTTTTAACGTCAAGGGCGGACGCTGCGAGAAATGCCAGGGCGACGGTCTGATCAAAATCGAAATGCACTTCCTCCCGCCGGTTTATGTGACGTGCGAAGCGTGCAACGGACGCCGCTATAATCGCGAGACTCTCGAAGTCAATTACAAGGGCATGAACATCGCCGACGTGCTCGACATGACGGTGGACGAGGCGGTGAATTTTTTCCGCGCCGTGCCGCAGATTTACGATCCACTGCTCACGCTGGCGGAAGTCGGCCTGGGTTACATCCATCTCGGCCAATCGGGTACGACGCTGAGCGGCGGCGAGGCGCAGCGCGTGAAACTCGCATCGGAACTGAGCCGCAAGCAAACGGGCCGGACGCTCTACATTCTCGATGAACCAACGACGGGTCTGCATTTCGCAGACGTGGCCAAGTTGCTTGAAGTTCTGTTCAAACTCCGCGCGTCCGGCAACACACTGCTCGTCATCGAGCACAATCTCGATGTCATCAAGACGGCCGATTGGATCATTGATCTCGGTCCTGAAGGCGGCGAAGCAGGTGGACGGATTGTCGCGCAAGGAGCGCCGGAAGTTGTCGCTCTGAACGCAGAGAGTTACACCGGCCAATACTTGAAACCGGTCCTGGCGGATGGTCGAGTCTGAAGGCGATGAGTCTGGTTCTCACCTCACCTGAGAGTGTTCAGTATTCAGTATTCAGTTTGCGGCCTTGCGACTTACTGAACACTGAACACTGAATACTGAATACTCGATCCGTCTCGGATTTAGCCCTTTTCGGGACGGCGACTTGTCGTCTAAAGTTGTAACGTATGGCACTGCTGCGGCGATGGCTTTTTCTTTGGTTGATGCTGATGTTCAGCGGCGGCCGGCTCGTCGCGGCCAGCGCGGATGACCGCGCCTACACCAATGCCGTAAAATCTTTTGTGGACGGCGTCTGGGATCGCGCGGAGACCGAGTTGGCGCAGTTCGTGGAACAATACCCCGCATCATCCCACATAGGGATGGCTGTGCTGTTGCAAGCGCAGGCGCAGTATTGCCAGGCAACCAACCATCTCGCCCGGCAGCGGTTGGCCGAGGCCAGGCAGAAATTCGAGCAGGCCATCGCGCTCTTGACGGCGCGGCAAGGCGAGGCCGACAAGCTGGCAGACGAATACCTTTACTGGCGCGGCGCGGCGCATTTCCAGAACACGAACTACGTTGCCGCCGCCGATGCCTTCGGCAAGCTGGCGAGTAGCTTTCCAACATCGGCGTTGCGGCTCAAGGCCAGTGTCGGTGAGGCGGCCGCGTGGGCGAAACAGAACGATTGGGTGCGCGTCGCAGGGTTGCTTCAGAATCCAAACGGCGCTTTCCGGCAGGCGGCCCAGGCCAATCCGGACAATGAGTTTTTCGCTCGCGGGCTTCTCCTGCTGGCTGAAGCCGAACTGGCGCAAAAGCATTATCCCGAGACAGAAGCGGCTTTGCAGCCCATCGCCACCAGCAAATTGCCGCCCGACCTCGATTGGCAGAGGAAGTATCTGACTTGCCGCGCGCAACTTGCTGCCGGGCGAATTGAAGAGGTTCAAGCGAGCAGCGCGGAGCTGCAGTCGGTCGCGGAAACGATGGGCCGCCGGGATTTGCTGGCGGAAAGTGTCGCGTTTCGCGCCGGCATTCTCGAACAACGCGGTCAGCGGGTGGAAGCTACGGCGATGTACCAGCGCAATCTCACGACCAACACGCCGGTGGAGCAGCAACGGCAGGCAATTTTGAAAATCGGAGCGCTGGCGCTGGCGCAAGACCAATTGGCCGAGGCCATTCAAACTCTGGAGACATTTCTCGGGCGGTTTTCCAATTCGCCCGCGGCGGATGTGACGTTGCTGACGCTCGGCGAACTGCACCTCAAGCAGCACGTATCGTTGGCTGAGACCAACCACACCCCGATCACCACACCGCCCACGGCGACCGCCACGAACCATTGGCAACAAGCGTTGACCAATTTCGACCGGCTCATCA
>CAZNOE010000551.1:0-4498 GCA_964574525.1 uncultured Bifidobacteriaceae bacterium | reverse complement strand
AGAACCACGTCCGCGATTGGGTTCGCAGCCCGTACGAAACACCGGCTTATTTGCCTTACAGCTTCAGCAAGGTGGTCTGGCGCGCTCCACTGCCGAGTCAGGCGGGCCGCATCGTGCGCCTCTACCGGTTCAGTTACGCGAACCCCGAACCGGCGAAAGTCGTCCGCCAGCTCGAATTCGTCAGTGCAATGGAAATACCGAACCTGTTCATCCTCGGTCTCACTCTTGATCCGCTCAAACCGGGCGAGCGCCCGGACGACACACCCAATCTCGAGCCAAGCGATCCCGTGGGGACGAGTCAGCTCGAAGTCCTGGTCCAGACCTCCGAGGGCCGGCCCATTTCGAACGCCAAAGTCCGCGTCCAAACCCAGCAAATCAGCGGCAAGGTTCCCGCGCGTTCTGACCGGTCCATGAAGACGGACAACGCCGGCATCGCCCGGATCAATTACCCGCCGCCGCAGGACCTCGATCGCCTCGATATAAGCGCATCCCACGAAGACTATGGCGGCCGCAAGATGGTGTGGTCTCTCGTTGCCGGCGATGTCATCCCCGCCAATTACACCTTCAAACTGGGCGGCGGCGTGACGATTGGCGGGATGGTGGTGGATTCAAGCGACAGCCCGATTGCCGACGTGAAGATTTCCCTTAATCGCTTCTGGATGGGTGGCGAGGCGATGAACAAAAAGGGCGAACAAGCCGATTATCCGAGTCAAACCAAGACTTCCGACGCCCAAGGGCGTTGGCAGGCGAAGGGACTTCCCGCCGAACTCCTGGACCACATCGGTTTCGAGATCAAGCACCCGGACTATGTGGGCACAAATTTTAACGTGGGATCGAATGACAGCATTGAGCAGCAGCTTCGCGCCGGGACATTCAAAGTGGTTCTTCATGGCGGACTGGAAGTCCGTGGCCGCGTGACCGACGAGGGGGACAACGCCATCGCCGACGCGACGGTCTGGGCTGGGCGCCGCAATTTCCGCGACCGGCAGGAGACCAAAACCGACGCGCAGGGCCAGTTCCGATTCCGCAACGTCAGTGAAGGGGAAACGCTCTTCAGCGTCGCCGCCAAAGGCCGCGCGCCGGACAGCAAGAGTTTTAGCGTGCGTCCGGGCATGGAGGAAATCGTTTTCAAACTCGCGGCCGGCAGTGTGATCCGCGGCATCGTTCAAAGCGAAACCGCCGAACCCATCTCCGGCGTGCGCATCGTGCTCGAAGGCAGCGGCGAGATTGGACGCACCTACGAGTTCTCCACCACCACGGACAAGGACGGTCGCTTCCAGTGGGATGCCGCGCCGAACGAGCCGGTGCAGTTCTACATTGGCAAACAGGGTTACGAACAATTGCGCAACCGGGTTCTCAAACCGAACGAGGAAAACATCATCACGCTGCGCAAGCCCCGCCAGGTGCAAGGTTGGGTGCTTGATTCCGAAACGGGGAATCCAATCACCAAATTCCGCGTCGGCGCGGGGCGTTATCAGGGCGCCGATTCGTTTTACGCGGATTATCCCGGCTTGAAGGATTATTCGGATGCAAACGGTCAGTTCACGTTGGAAATATCCGAAGCGCAAAACAACGGCATCAAGGCCGAAGCCGACGATTACGCCGAGCAAACCCAGAAGCTGCCCGAAGCGCAGAATGGCGTGATGCAAGTTATTCTGCGCCTCAAGCCCAGTTCCGCGTTGCGCGCCGTGCTGGTCACTCCCGAAGGCGCACCCATGCCGGGCGCGACGGTCGCCCTTACAACCGGCAAACCGGGAGTCGGGGACATGAAGGTGAGCCTCAAGAACGGCCGGCTCACCGATTATGGCCGGCAGAGCAAAATCGTCACGACGGATGCCTCAGGCCAGTTCGTTCTTCCATCGCCGCCCGAATCCGGCATGGTGGTGGGCACGGCAGAAATGGGATTTGCTTTGGCGCCGATTCAACGAGTGCGCGACAGCGGCCGCCTTGTCCTGCAAGCGTTTGGTCGCATCGAAGGCACGTTCACAATCGGCGGCCAGCCTGTCGCCGGCCAGGATTTCCTGTTCTCCATGATGAACGCCGGCATCTCGCTGGACTTTGGAACTTACAAAGCCACCACGGACGAGGCCGGGCGCTTCAGCATCACCAAAGTTCCGCCGGGCCACGGCCAGATCGTGCGGCTGATCAAAACCTCGGCCAATTCATGGATGCACAGCCACAATACGGACGTGATTGTGGAGCCGGGGAAAACCACCCAGATTGCTCTGGGCGATTCCGGCGCGGTGTTGAAGGGGCACGTGAGTTTCGAGACGCCAGCCGCTGACAGCGAGAAGCTGACCATCTCCGGCAGCCTCAATACGCAGATGCCGGAACGACCTTCCAAGTTTGAAACTCCCGAGGAGGCGCGGGCCTTCTTTGAGTCTCCGGAGTGGAAGGCGCGGATGAAACAGGTTAAAAATTTCGCCGTGACTGTGAATGCCGACGGTTCACTCACGTTGGATTCGATCCCGCCCGGGACATACACATTGAGCCTCAATGCCTCGAAGCCGGGCACGAGTCCGTGGGAATCCAAACCTGTAGCGCAGGGCCGTACGACTGTGACGATTCCGGAAGGCGCAAATCCCTACGCACCCATCAATCTTGGCGAAATCGTTTTGAAACCGGCACCGCAAGCAAACGTGGTCCCGCGGCCGTGATGCGTGACGCGTGAAACGTGAACTCGAAATCACGCATCACGCATCAGGCATCACGCTTCAAGTAACGCGCAATTCCCTGCGCGAAGGAATTCTGCCGCAGCCCAAACATCTCCACCGTCCTGCGCGGTTCGCCCACGTTGTCCTCCTGTAACATCAATAACTGGTCGCGGTTCAGCGGCGGCGCTTTGCCGAGCAGCCGGGGATAAACCAATTCGAGGAATGCCGCCAACACCCGCGCCAGTTTAATCGGCACACGGACAATCAATCTCTTCCGGCCCGTCGCGGCAAGAATCGCGCGGAGAATTTCCGGCATGGTGAGTTTATCCGGCCCACACACGTCGAAGGTTTCCCGAATCGAGCGCGGTTCGCCCAACGCGCCCACGAAACATCGCGCCACGTCCTCGACGGCCACTGGTTGCAAAACTGCGCGTCCGTCGCCCATGACCGGCAGGATGGGCGAGAAGCTGGCCAGGCGCGCGAACAAATTGACGAACGCGTCCTCTGGACCGTAAATCACCGAAGGGCGAAATATTGTCCAGTCCAGCGCGCTGCGACTCACGATTTGCTCGGCCGCCCATTTCGTCTGGTGGTAGCGGGACGGCGCATGCGCCCGTGTCCCCAGCGCGCTCATCTGGAGGAAACGTCGCACGCCGGTCGCCTTGGCCGCGCCGACCACGTTCTGCGTGGCGCGCCGGTGGGCGTTCTCGAAAGTCTGCTCGCCGACTTCGCTGATGATGCCGACGAGATGAATCACCGCGTCCGCGCCCTGGAGTGCGCCGGGCAGCGATGCGGGGTCCAGCACGTTGCCTTCGCGCAACCCGGCGGCGTGGCGCCACACCATCTCCTGCGCGGTCGGCGACTTTCGATTGCGCACCAGCAAACGCAGTTTGTGGCCTGCGCGGTTGAGTTCGCGGACTATCTCCCGTCCGACGAAGCCAGTTCCGCCTGTTACGAAAACGATCATGGCTGTTAAGCGTTGGATCGTCAAACCGTGAAGGGTTGGACCGATTTAACGTTTTAACGTTTCAACGAACTCAATTCGTCCCGCACCAGCTTCATCAAGGGCTTCATCGTTTCGCCATCGAACTCGAAACGGCAGCCGGCGGCGGAAAAAAGTTCGGGCAGTGGCCGCGAGCCGCCGAGGGCCAGCGATTTCTTGTAATCATTGAGCGCTTTCACCTTATCACGTTTTGAGTTCGCCCAGACCTGTAACGCGCCGAGTTGGGCAATGCCGTATTCGATATAATAAAACGGATGAATGAAAATATGGAGCTGCCGATGCCACATATTGGTGCGCGCTTCATCGTACCCGGTCCAATCCACGTCGCCGCCAAAGCGATCCATGAGCGAGACCCACGCGGTCGCGCGCTCGATACATGAATGGCCGGGGTGCGTGTAAATCCAGTGTTGAAACGCGTCCACCGTTGCAATCCACGCGAGTATGCCGACGATGCCTTCGAGGTGCGTGCGCCGGGCGCGCTGGGCGTCGGGCGCCGAATAGAACTCTTCAATGAATTCATTGCCGAGCAGTTCCATGCTCATCGAAGCGACTTCGCAAAACTCGATGGGCGGACTGTTGCGATAGGGCAGCAGGTCTTCGTCGCGCGCGGCCAGAGCGTGAAATGCGTGGCCGGCTTCGTGCAGAATTGTTTCCACGTCGCGCTGCTGGCCGACGGCGTTCATGAAGATGAACGGCAGGCGCGCTTCGGCGAGCGTGGATTGGTAGCCGCCCGGCGCCTTGCCTTTGCGATTGTCGAGGTCGAGCAGGCGCAGTTCGTTCATCTGGCGAAAACCGCCAGCCAGTTCGCCGTCCAGTTTGTCGAAGATTTGCTGCGAGCGCG
>CAZNOE010000550.1:0-4500 GCA_964574525.1 uncultured Bifidobacteriaceae bacterium | reverse complement strand
CTCGACGTGGCGCGTTACGCGGACTCGAACGGCTACAGCATTGACGCGCCGCGCAACATCTGGAAGTACCGCGATTGGGTCATTGGCGCGCTAAATCGCGACCTGCCTTACGATCAATTCGTCATCGAACAACTCGCGGGCGACCTGCTGCCCGACGCGACGCAGGAGCAGAAAATCGCCACCGGCTTCCACCGCAATACGCAGATCAATCAGGAAGGCGGTATTGACCCGGAGCAGTTCCGCATTGAGTCGGTGCTCGACCGCGTGAACACGACGGCCACGGCGTTTCTCGGCCTCACGGTCGGCTGCGCGCAATGTCACGATCACAAATTCGATCCCATCAGCCAGCGCGAGTATTATCAATTCTTCGCGTTCCTCAACAACCAGGACGAACCGAATCTTGACGTCGCCACGCCGGAAGAATTCGCCAGGCGCGAGGAGTATCGCGGCAAGACCAAGCAGATCGAAGACGAGTTGAGACAATACGCCGATTCGATTGCGCCGAAGCAAGGAGCGTGGGAAGCGAGCTTCACCGAGGAACAACGCGCGAAGCTTAAAGACGAAGTGCAAACCGTCCTTCTACTCCTGCCCGAACATCGCACCGAGGAGCAAAAGAAAATCGCCTTCGCCGCATTCCGCGATCAGGACGAAGGTTACAAAAAACTTCAGAAGAAACTCGACCGGTTCAAGAAGGACGAGCCGCGCATCACCACCACGATGGTAATGCAGGAACGCGCCCAGCCGCGCGAATCGTATGTGTTCATCAAAGGCGATTTCACGCGCAAAGGCGACCCGGTTACGCCTGGCGTGCTTGCGATTTTGCATCCTTTCGTGGCGGTGGTGGGTGCAGAGAGTCAGATTAAGGCTCGCCCTCACCCCGGCCCTCTCCCCCAGGAGAGGGAGAACCCATCGTCTGCCTCTCACAATCCCAAGTCGGTGTCAGTCGCGGGAACGTCAGTGCCGTCAAGCGATGCAAAGAAGCTTCACCCTCTCCCCGGGGGAGAGGGCCGGGGTGAGGGCGAGCCAACATCTAACTCAGCAACGAGCAGAAACGCGTCACCACCCGATTCTATTTTGCCGCTCCCCAACCGCCTCGATCTCGCCCGCTGGATTGTGGATACGAAAAACCCACTCGCTGCGCGCGTGCAGGTCAACCGCATCTGGCAACAGTATTTCGGACGCGGTCTTGTCGAGACGGAAAATGATTTCGGCACACAAGGCTCGCCGCCGTCTCATCCTGAACTGCTCGACTGGCTGGCGAATGAATTCATGCAACCTGCGGCGGCGGTTAAATCGTTAAATGGTGAAAAGGTTAAATCAGTCGAGGTGTCGGCCGCTCATTTAACGAATCACTCCTTTAACGATTTAACTCCCTGGTCCCTCAAACGCCTTCACCGGCTCATCGCGACTTCAGCCACTTACCGGCAGTCCTCGCGCGTCCGACCGGAACTTGCCACCGTTGACCCGAACAACAAATTGCTCGCCCGGCAATCCCGCCTCCGCCTCGACTCGGAAATTGTCCGCGACGTTTGCCTCAGCGTATGTGGATCGCTGAATCCGAAGATCGGCGGGCCAAGCGTTTATCCGCCGCAACCGGACGGCGTGATGACGCTCGGCCAAACGAAGCGCGAGTGGATGGCCAGCCACGGCGAGGAGCGCTATCGTCGGGGCATGTACACGTTCTTCTGGCGCGCCACACCGCATCCGGCGCTGATGGTTTTTGACAGCCCGGACGGCATGAGCGCCTGCACGCGCCGTCCGCGCGCGAACACTCCGTTGCAAGCGCTCACGTTGTTGAACGATGAAGCGTTCGTTGAATTCGCGCAGGCTCTGGCCGCACGCCTTTTGAAAGAGGAGGCAAAGTCTGAGGGCGAACGCATGGAGCGAGCTGTTCGCCTTTGCCTCGCGCGCAAGCCGGCGCCGGACGAGCGTCAGCGCCTGCTCGATTTGTTGAACAAGGAAGTCGCGGCATTCGAGAAGTCGCCCGACGAAGCCGCTGCTCTTTTGCCAAAGCAAAAAGATCCGAGCGTCAATAACAAACAACTCGCCGCGTGGACGACCGTTTCCCGCGTGTTGTTGAATCTGGACGAAACCATCACGAGAGAATAACTGATGAGCCACTTTCCCACGCATCCGGACCTGCGCTTCCTCACGCGGCGCCAGTTTTTCAGCCGTTGCGCGCTTGGGCTGGGCAGCATTGCGCTCGCCTCGATGATGAAAGAGCAGGAACTTTTCGGTGCCAGCGCTGCGCCCTCGCTCAACCCGATGGCGATCAAGCCGCCGCATTTTCCCGCGAAGGCGAAGAACATTATTTATCTCTTTATGGCGGGTGGGCCTTCACAGCTCGAACTCTTTGATCACAAACCGAAGCTCCAGGAATTGAACGGGCAACCCATCCCCGACTCATTCATCGAAGGAAAACGGTTCGCGTTCATGGGCAGCAGCCACGGCACAAAACTGCTCGGCACGCGGCGCGCTTTCAAGCAACACGGCAAGTCCGGCATGTGGGTCTCGGAAATGTTTCCGCACACGGCGACCATCGTGGACGACGTAAGCTTCGTCATGTCGTGCGCCACGAACCTGTTCAATCACGCGCCCGCCAAGCTGTTCATGAACACAGGCTCTGGACAATTCGGCCGCCCAAGCATGGGCGCATGGGTGACCTACGGCATCGGCAGCGAATCGGAGAATCTGCCGGGCTTCGTCGTGTTGCAGAGCGGACCGCGCGGGCCGCGCGGCGGCTCGGTGAATTGGGCGAGCGGTTTTCTGCCGACTTCGTATCAGGGCGTGCCGTTGCGCGGCTCGGGCGATCCGATCTTGAACGTCGCCAGCCCGCAAGGCATCAGCGCCACTCGCCAACGCGATTCGATTGACGCCATCCGCGACCTTAACCTTAAACGCCTCGTCGAGACGGGTGATGCGGAAATCTCCACGCGCATCGCGGCTTACGAAATGGCTTACCGGATGCAGTCCAGTGCGCCTGAACTGATTGATCTCTCCGGCGAGAGCGAGGCGACGCTCAAGCTCTACGGCGTCGAGAAGGACAAGCCGTCGTTCGCGCGCAATTGTCTGCTCGCACGCCGGCTCGTCGAACGTGGCGTCCGCTTCGTGCAGCTTTATCACACGAACTGGGACAGCCACGGCGGCCCCGGCGAAAATCTCCAGAGCGATTTCGAGAAAGTCTGCCGCGACGTGGACCAGGGCCAGGCGGCGTTGATCAAGGATTTGAAAGCACGCGGGTTGCTGAAGGACACGCTGGTCGTCTGGGGCGGTGAGTTCGGCCGCACGCCGATGGGCGAGAACCGCGACACCACCGGACGCAACCATCACATTGATGCGTTCACGATGTGGTTCGCCGGCGGTGGTGTGAAAGCCGGTGCCATCATTGGGCAAACCGACGAATTGGGTTTCAACCCGGTCGAAGACCGTGCGCACGTTCATGACCTCCACGCCACAATCCTGCATCTGCTCGGGCTGGACCACAAAAAACTTACCTTTCGCTTCCAAGGCCGTGACTTCCGGCTCACGGACGTCCACGGTGAACTCGTGACGAAGCTGCTGGCGTAACGGGCGGAGCGCGGCTCTGTGAGCCGCAGAAGCTTGGGTCGGTAGGCTGGCCCAGGATTTCGCCAATAGTCTTGAAGTTCGAGTGCTGCGGCTCACAGAGCCGCGCTCCGCCCGGTTTGCGGGGAGGCTTGGAATTCGGGCCGCAGTCTGTTAGCGTGCCGCCAATGAAATCGGTCGCGAAACCCACTCGTCGCTCCCCTACTGCAATGCGTTTGTCCGTTTCTCGCGAGAAACCGCGGACCAGCATTACCGCTGTTGCCCATGCTGTTGTTCCGCTGCGGGAACGCAGGCTCATTTTCGGCGATAAGTGGGATTACGCGCCTGCGCCGGAGGATTCCAAGTCCTACGTCATCGCATCACGACATGAGTTATTTATCGGCGGGAAATTTGTTAAGCCGCATTCCGGAAAATATTTTCCCTCCATCAACCCAGCCACCGAAGAAAAGCTCACGGAAATCGCTGCTGCCGATGAAGTGGACGTGGACAAGGCTGTGAAAGCGGCGCGGCGCGCTTACGAAAAGGTTTGGAGCAAGATGCCGGGACGCGAGCGGGGGAAATATCTTTATCGCATCGCGCGCATCATCCAGGAGAAGTCGCGCGAACTGGCCGTGCTCGAAACAATGGACGGTGGCAAGACCATCAAGGAAAGCCGTGACGTGGATTTGCCGCTCGTGGCCGCGCATTTTTTTTACTACGCAGGCTGGGCGGACAAGTTGAAATACGCGTTCCCCGGCAAAACGCCGCAGCCGCTCGGCGTCGCGGGACAGATTATTCCGTGGAATTTTCCGCTGTTGATGGCCGCGTGGAAAATCGCGCCCGCGCTCGCGTGCGGCAATACAGTCGTGCTCAAGCCCGCCGAGACCACGAGCCTCACAGCGATGCGGCTGGCGCAGATTTTTCAGGAGGCGGAATTGCTCGAAGTCGTGGTGAACA
>CAZNOE010000549.1:0-4509 GCA_964574525.1 uncultured Bifidobacteriaceae bacterium | reverse complement strand
GCCGGCGCGGAATTCGTTCAGGTCGGTCATGCCGTCGGCGTCAAAGTCGCCCGTGCCGTCGCGGGCGAGCGTTTGGAAGTAATCAAATTCCCAGGTGTCATCCATGCCATCGCCGTCGGAATCGCCGACGCCGACTACCGTCATCTGGCGCAGCGTGAGGTTGCCGGCGTTGTCGTAGGTGTACCGATGAACTTTCCGTCGCTGTAACCGGCGCCGGTGAGCCGTCCGGCGGCGTCGTGGGTGTAAATGATCGTGCCGGCTTGGATACTGGCGGGGAGAAGCGAGAATGAAACGAGCAACAGCAGGCAAATGAAACCTGTCTTCGGAGCGCGGCATTTATGCCGCTTCAACGTTCGATCCTCCAAAAACTTCGGAGCCTGAAGCGGCATGAAGGCCGCGCTCCCCTTCATGGGCTCAATGCGCGAAGTCTCAGTCCGGGGAATTCTCTCCCCACCGGATGTGAAGAGAGACGGGGTGAGTGGGCGCGGTTGATCGCGGAGTCGAATCGGTAGGTCTCGTGAGAATGGTTTCATACGCAAGTTCTATTGGCCAAGTGGTTCGGGGCCGGCGACGCGACGTTCAGGAGAAAGCGGCGGCTTGTTCGAGAAGGCCAGGGCGAGCCGATTCTTCGGGTTCATTGGCATCAGATGAGGATTCGGTTTCATAGGGTTTCAGCGAAAGGGACGGTCAAAAGAGTAAACGCGGCTTAAGATAATCAGCGATATCAGCGTCATCCAACCACGCGGGTCCGGCTTCGGCCTCGTCGCGGGGACACTCGTTGCGTTGAAAAATCGAACCGACGTGACGGAAGCTCCAATCGTTCGCGCTGGACGGCAGCGTGCCCGTCCAATCGTCGTCCGCCCAGGCCGCACTGGCTTGGAATCCGGCGAACGTCGGAGAAGTGTAGGAGACTTGATTCGGTTCGCTTGGCCTTCCGTACAGATAGGCACTGTTGACGTGCTGGATTCGGCGCACGAGGAATCTCAAAAGGCCTCCCGACAGCCGATCGGCCCAGAGTGCGCGCCGATAGAAGTCCACGTACGAGTTGTATTTCGGATCGACCCAGACACCGAGATCGGGAACGAAGCGCATCTGGCCTCGTTGAGCGCCGAAATCGGAAACGACGTCGGGACTGTCTCGCTTGACGATCCGGCTGTAGTCGTGAACATAACCGACACGGTTTCCCGAGCCAGTTGCCGGTGGCGGGGAGGCCGAGGGTGACGTCCCGTCGTTTGCCCCGCCGAACAAGAGCGCAAGATCCTCGTCAGAAACATACGGTAGCCAACCGAAGTAGTCGTCATAGGGGATACTGACTCCCACTTCGGACAGGCCGCCAATCGACTTGTTCTTCACATAGTCGACCCAGTCAAATTCGAAACCCTCCACATCGAGTCCCGTGCGGTCAATGAACCGCATCGGCTCGCCGTAGGCGTATTGATACGGGTCCAACCCGCGCGGCTGACCCAACACCGGCCAGACCGGTTCCCGGCTCAGGAAGCGCGCTGAGAGCGGATCGTAATAGCGCGCGCGCATCTGGTAGAGGTTCGCCGCCGGTTCACTGCGCACGCCGTACGCGCCGACATAGGTGAACGGCTGCAAGCTCGTGCCAGTGCGCCCAAGCAATTCGCCGTAAGGCGTGTAAGCATACGCATCCGTGACGGCGCCAGCCGCTGAGGTCAGCGCGAGCGTGGAACCGACGCGATCCACGTGGTAGTGGCGCACCGCGTTGCCGTTCGCGGCGTCAATCAGGTAAAGCAACCGCCCGCCCGGCGACCAGACGTAGTAACGCTGCACCTGCATCGTGGTCTCATTGCGCTCAGCCATGATCGGCGCAAGGTCAATGGCGTAGTTTCGGAAAAACCGAGTCGTGGCGCCGCCTTCCGTCTGCGTGATCAAATCGCCCAGTCCGTTGTAACCGAGCGCGACCACGCCAATACCCGTGAGCCGTGAGTCGCCGTCCCAGGTAAACGTCTTTCCCGGCGACGCGATGAGCCGCCCGCGGGCGTCGTAGTTGAAGCCCGCGCTGCTGATTTGATGCGCCGCGTCGTAGGTGAACGGCGCCGCCTGGGTGTTGGTGATGAGCGTGGCCGGGTCGAGCGGCGCGTTGAAATTGGCCATCGCCACCTGCCCGGCGGCGTCGAGCGTGTATTGAACATCAACAATCGTTCCGTCCCGAATGCGCGTCAGGCGGCCCGCGGCGTCATAGCTGTAAGTCGAGTTCACGCCGCTCGGGCGCAGGATGTTGATCAATCGTCCGGCCTGGTCGTAAATGAATTGAAGGAATGTGCCCGTGAGGCTGTCATTGACGCTGATGAGTTCGTTCTGGGAATTGTAGGTGTAAGTCACGGTGAACGCGCCGTTGTTGTAGCGGACCGATGCGAGCCGTCCAGCCGCGTCGTAAGTTGCGCCGAAATTCACGCCCGCGCTCAACGTGTTCGTGAGCCGTCCCTCGGTATCGTAAGCCAGCGCCACCTCCGCGGCGTTGGTGAGCCGGTTCACCTTGTCGCAAGCGAAAGCGAGGTCCGGCCCGGAACTGAATTGTTGCCGCACCAGGTTGCCCGCGCCGTCGAAGGTGTTCGTCAAGGTTGTGCTGTCTGCGAAGGTTGTCGAAACTTGCCGCCCGCGATTGTCATAGCCGAACCGGTTCGTGCGATTGAGCGGATCGGAGATGAATTGAAGCCGTCCCATCGGCGAATAACCGAAGTGCCATTGCTCGGCGTTCAAGCCGGTGATGCGCGTGAGCAGGCCGAGGTCATTGCGCGCAAAGCTCGCCGTGCCGACAACCGGCGCCGTGGCGCTGGCCAGCAAGCCGCGCTGGTCGTAAGTGAACCGGTCGGCGCGTTGGAGCGCGTCCACTGAGTTTGTGAGCCGGCGCATCACGTCCAGAGCGAACGCGTCGGCCTGGCCCAGCGGATTCGTGGCCCCAATAGTGAAGCCCAGTTCGTCGAGCGCAAACGTGCTGATTTCCGCCAGGGCGTTCGTGACCGAAGTGAGTTGGGCCTCGTTGTTGTAGCCAAACTGCCAGAACTGTCCGCCTTGAGCCAGCGCGGCCAGCCGGTGCCGTCGGTCCACCGTGAGGGCGGTTGGCGTGCCGTTGAAGTCCGTGACGACGTTCACGTGGCCGCGCCGGTCGTAATCAATCGTGGCGACATCGCCAGACGAGTTGGTGATCGCAATTATCCGGTCGGCGGTGTCGTAACCGAACCCCGCGGTGTCGCCCCTTGCGTCCGTGATGAGGATCAACCGGTCGTTCGCGTCGTAAGCAAAACTCGTCGTGTTCGTGCGTTCGTCGGTGATGGACAGCAACCGGTCATTCGCATCGAACTGCCAGCGCCGGCTCGTGCCGTCGGGATGGACGATGTTCGTGAGACGCCTGAGACTGTCGTAGAAGTAGCTGGTCAATCCCGTCTCGGAATCCTTCGCGGTGGCGGTAGTGCCGTCGGGATTGTAGGTGAACGTGATCACGCCGCCTGTCGGATTGGTGGCGGCAAGCAACTGGCCGCGCGCGTTCCAGGAGTAGCTGGAGGCCTTGCCCGCGGGATCGGTGAGTGAGGTGACGTTGCCATTGGCATCGTGCGTGTAATTTTCGCTCGTGCCGTCGGGGAACATCACCTTGCTCAAATCGTGGAACGTGATCCCGCCGAAGCTCCGGTTGGTGTAGGTGAACTGAATCACGCTGCCGTCGGCATTCGTAATGGCGGCGATGCGCCCGCTCGGCGCGTGATAGGCAATTCGCGTCGTCAGCCCGCGGCGGTCGGTGACCGATGCGCGCTGGCCGCTGGCGTTGTAGGTCATCGTCGAGGCGATACCCGCTTCGTCCGCGAAGCCGGTGAATTCGCCATTGCCGTTGTGGTAGAACTCGCGCTCGAAGTTGTCCGGATCGGTCTGGACACAGAGGTTGAATCCGTAGTCAAAACGCGTTCGCTGCGACGATTCAGCCTGCTGCTGTTCGCTGACGCGCCCGGCGGGGTCGTAGGTCTGCGTGAAGCGCGTGTTGCCGAGCGGGCGATTGCGGTGGGTCAGGAGTCCCGGGCGCGGAAACGCCACATACAAGTTGGTGCTGACTTTGCCGAGCGCATCCACCGATTGGACGAGGTTGGAATTGCTCTGCACGAAACCAACGGAGCGCGCGCCGTCCGAGACATTGGTGAGAAAACCGGATGCGCTGTAGCTGAAACTGAGAGCGTGGCCCAGGCCGTCGGTCACGTTGGTAAGCAGAGTTCCGCCGTAAGACAGTTGCTGGGAATTGCCGCGGCCATCGGTGACGAAAATCAGTTTGCCCGAGGAATCAAACCGGTAAGCCATTTGCGAAAGCGGATCGGCGAGCATGAAGTCGCCGCTGCCAAAGAAGTACACAAGTTGGTAGGGAATGTCCTGACGGCCCAGCAGCACGAAGTTGAAGGAGTCGTTCGTAAATGTAATGACGCGGCCCATCGGCGAGACGATCTCGATGGTCGTGTTCTTGTTGGTCAGGCTCCACTCGAAGTTGTGCCGCCAGTTGTTGCCGAG